>NZ_JASJFB010000097.1:0-3758 GCF_030065455.1 Microcystis sp. M53602_WE12
CAATTGTCTATCTTTTGGTATTAACCTATTTGTGCCTTAAGTCCTTTCCTGTATGAATTTCAGCTACTTTTGAGCGTAGTTGCTCTCATCGAATTTTATTTTAAGTTAATTATTTGCATAACAATTCCCGAAGAGCCAATGTTTCTTACCTTGTTAATAGTACATCAAAAAAATACGAATTAGATGAACTTAAAAAACTTGTCACCATGTTTCCTCAGTTTAAAAAACTAGCTGAACAGCGTATAGAAGCCATCCGAGAAAGAAAAGAACGAGAAGAAAGATACATAGAAGAAAGAGAAAGAGAAGAACGAGAAGAACGAGAAGAAAGAGACAGAAATAGAATGGTGGTCAAACCAAGGAACAATGTATTATTGATGAAATTCTTCCATCAGTTCTTGTAAACGTTCTTGTTGCTGTTTGCTGAATAAATTATCAGGACGGAAACGCTGTAAAATCACTAATGTCTCACCCATATTTTCACCTTCAGCAGTTAAACTTGTTTCCATAAGATCCAGTGCTTGACCTGGAGTCAAACCACTTGTTTCTTGGTTGCCACAAATTGCTTTATATGTCAAGGTTTTTCCTGCAAATTCTGGAACAATTGTGATAGTAGTCATGGTTTAAACAGTAAAGCGAATTTTGCAAGCTCATCCAAAATAATTTGGCTTTTCCATACTTGTTATGCACTTTAACATACTAACCGTAGGTTGACTTGAGCAATAATAACTTTTGTCTGTCAAATATTAGCGACGCTTGAGGGAAACCCAACCACACCAATGTCGTCAAGAATGTTGGGTTTCGCTCAAACCATTGAATCGAGAAGGTTTCCCCTAAGTATTAAAGCGCTCAACCCAACCTACAAGCTGTCAAATTTCTCCTAAGTATTAAATCGCTCAACCAAACCTACAAGCTTCTATCTGATAACTGATAACTGATTAAGATTTCACTCCCAAGTTAAAGAAAATCGTTCCCCGACGCACAGAATTTTCGCTACCTTGGCTGCTAATAGTAAGAGAACGCAGATTATTAAATAAAGGCTTAATCGATAATTCTAACACCCGCACGATCGGGAATTTTGCCTCGATTACCGGTTGCAATTGTCGCCAATCGACGTAAAAATAACCATCATTTTCTGCGGGTAAAGCAGTAATTGCCTGTCGAAACTTACCACTACTTAAGATGGGGTTTTTCTGTGCAGATAAAGCTAAACCCATCGCTTCCACAGAACTAGCGATAATTTCATAATTATCGACCCTAGTATGCACTCCCGTCACGAGCGTCTCTAGTTGCGCTTTTCCTCCCGGGACCGCCGTGGTTAACTTTGTCCAAGCTGTCACCGATCGATCGAGTAAAGGCAGATTAATCACATTATAGCCGCGACTGCGGGCCAACTCATCCAAATGAGAGATCGCACTGTCCACCTCTACCCCCATCACCCGTTCCCCTACAAAAACACTATCGGGTTCCATCCCCTTTGAACTAGGCACGAGAGCGAGGCTATATTCGCCTCTAACCCAGCTAAAAACGTCTTCAGGCAAATTTAAACCTAAAGGCGACTGGAAGCGGTTTAAGACCTGTGTTATTAATTCCTGTAGGGGACTATCTGCTTCTAACCCCTCCTCTACCTGAGTCCAAAACCGATTTAAATCCCGACTAGCGGCGACTAAAAGGCTATTTTCGCCGATAAAAGATAATGCTCCCACGGGACTAGATAAAATTGGTGCTTGGTCATCCTGTCCTAAGACTCCAATTAAGGCGGTTTGAGCGACTATTCCCCCGGATTTGAGGGTAAAAGCCGTGGCTAATCGTTGTTTTGCTTCGGGACTCTCCGGGACGGGTTGATTAGCTATCCAAGCCGATAACGGGGGTAAATTGCCGTAAACGATAGCTATACGCGGTTCGGTGATATTTTTGAGGGCTTCTCGGTAATCGGGGCTATTTTTTAGGTTTAAATCCGGTACTTGCACGTTATTAAGTGCCTCGCGCAAAACCTTGATATTATTGGCAAAAAGCACCGTATCACCCACCACGGCACTAGCGAGAAAACGATTATTATCTCCTGCGGTCAAGGGACGTTGATAAATGAGGTTAACTCCCTTGTAGAGTTCAAAAACGAGGTCAAATTTGCCCGAAACCGCCTGTTTTGAGTAGGAAGCTTGCAGAAATTCCTTAGCGCGTTCACCATCTTTACTTTGAATTGCCAAAAGATAACCCGGTTGGATACCATTATCGGTATCGCGATCGAAATCTAGGGAAGTAACAGCGAGGGTAATTTCTTCCCCTAACCAGGGTTTGATTTCCTTTTGATAATTTAATCCCGTTTTACCGAGCAGACTTTTTTCTAAATCCTTAATTTCTTGGTGGGAACGTCGTCGATTAGCCGGTGTAGCGATTAATTGACCAAAAGACTCTAAACGTTCGGGATTGACCAGCAAGGATACCATAACCGGGGCCTGTTTCGGCACAAAAATCGCCGCCGCCGGTTCCCGCAGCACCCCACCTTTGAGCAAAGACAGAGGACTATCGGCGAGAATCCAAGCAAAACTGGCTGTAGCGACTACTAGGAGAATGATTACCGTCGCACCTAAAATATAGAAAAACGATCGCAATTTCACAACCTTGTCCCGAGATGAACCATTAGCTATTTTAAGCCAGCAAATGACCCAAGAATTTCGATCGCTACAATTCTTACCAGACTGACAACGGATAACTCGCCACCGATAACTAACTTTTACCAGCCTTTTTCCGCTTGAGCGAGGACATAGTTAGCTACAGCTTCGATATCTTCAGCGCTGAGACGACCACCGAAAGCGGGCATCGCCCCCATACCTTTGGTAACTTGGGTAACGATAGCTTCAACGGAATCTTTGCCGTATTTAACTAAATCTTCTTTTTTCAGGGTTTTAGCGGCATTAACCACGTTTTTACCGCCCATGTGGCAGGAAGCGCAGTTAGCACTGAAAATCGAAGCCCCATCAGCTAAAGCGGGACGAGCCATACCGAAAGTAACCACAGCCAAGAGCAAGCACAGGGAAATTAATAGTCTTTTCACGATAGGTTCTCCTCTATTTCTTAAGAAATTCCCCAACCATGGTCAGAAAAAACCGGTTTTCTTGTCAAAAGACAAGCTGTCAAACTTGGTGTAGAATTAATCAATGGGACAGTTAAAAGCAAACTTTTACTTTTTTGTCAAAAGACAGGCTGTCAAACTTGTCATCTTCCCTCGTGTAAAGGATTAACAAGCATGAAAAAATTAGGTTTATTGGTCGCTACCCTGGTGCTAGTCGTCTCTAGCTTCTTCTTCAACACTGCCGCCGCTGCTGCGGAAACCTTCACGGTGAAGATGGGCGGTGATGCAGGTACACTACAATTTGATCCCCCCGCCCTCACTATTAAAGCAGGAGATACGGTGAAATGGGTCAATAACAAACTTTCTCCCCATAACATAGTTTTCGATAGCACCAAGGTTCCCGAAGCCCAAGCTGCTAAATTATCCCATAAAGGTCTGGCTTTTTCCGCTGGTGAGTCCTTTGAAAGCACTTTCAGCGAACCGGGTACTTACACCTACTACTGCGAACCCCATCGCGGCGCCGGTATGGTCGGAACGATTACCGTTCAGTAATTATCCGATTTTAACCAAAAATAACTCGCGGTTAACTGCCGCGGGTTGTTTTTTTGGGGTGTGGGGTGTGGGGTGTGGGGTGTGGGGAAGTGGGGAAGTGGGGAAGTGGGGAAGTGGGGAAGTGGGGTGTGGGGTG
>NZ_JASJFB010000888.1:0-2552 GCF_030065455.1 Microcystis sp. M53602_WE12
AAAAGCCACTCTTAATCGTGTCTTGGAACGAAATAGAGGCTTTTAAAGACTGCGTACATGGAGAATTAAAACAAGAATTACCCTCGAAAAGCCTATTTTTCCACTAAGTATTTATGCTCATTGCAAAGGTGAGATGCTCCCGATACCAGTGACCATGAATGGATTTGGCGACAGTTTTTAGTCAATAATAATGTTCGGGATGATTTAGGGCGCATTCTTGATAAAATGATCGAGTTTGGGACAAGAAAGCGTTATCAGTCAGCGCGGGAGATTTTACAAGATTTGACGGGACAATCACCAGCAACTTCAATACAATCACCAGCAACTCCCCGTTATTCTCCAACACCAGCAACCCCCGTTATTCAAACACCACCACCGCCTAAAGTTGCTGCTAATATTGTGCTTAAAAGTGCTAGGGGGGTTAACTATTCTCGATTACAGCAACTCCTAGCAGCAAGAAAGTGGAAAGAAGCAGACGAAGAAACAGGTAAAGTTATGTGTCGGGTCGCCGGAAGGGAAAGCGAAGGATGGTTGAGACGAGAGGATATTGATAATTTTCCCTGTGAAGATTTACGAACTATTAACCAACTTTGGCTAAATTATAGTAACGGTAAGTTTGGCTTCAGCGTCCAGAAAGACATCTATGAGAGTCTTGGTAGCACGATAAAGTATAATGGCGAAATAGAAGATGTGGAAGTATTGGAAAAGTTCGCCGATAGCGTCGGCTGGAGACAAGGAGGTAGGTGGTTGACAGGCCGACAATTAACTTTTAATTCAGCAGTCTTTAATTCAGCAGTCCCCAAGGGACACCTACCCGTACCTGGGGTTTTCGGTGGGGAGAAAAGTGTGTTTCTGGGTATTGCTGCGTGTGGTGTGCCTTTTCTCGCGCAAAGACTTGTAACCTTTAGGATATGACGATCTCAGGTCTTTTATCAAGTCTAATTTTAGTGCTTTTGATCAGGTAAACATCGCATTTTGCGGAACTCGATACCTGGCACTGATTGCTTCGCCAAGTCAAAGGAAGCTTTTTTCCGACAAAGATGTCATTGCGAGGGGGGATATTCACGTTAACCTTCATCTCTCAACCAATATCCCCCCGAAGCAATCTTTCTCGTCGTTATATTCAGGTAGAATGAATGATAAAAGTGGTGCGCTATAATTAGAACTTTTTCATTGAATAAAAAATCATGACTAAATTATTAGAACTTGCTCTCAAAAAATTAGCTACTCTGTCAGCAGATCGACAGGAAAATATTGCTCAATTAATCCTTAAAGAAATAGGGGAAAATATAGAAAATGAGCCAATAAAAGACAATGATTCCCCATCTTTACCCCCATCTATTGGGATGGGAGCTAGTGGAATGTCTGACCTATCAACTCGTTGCGAGGAATTATTGTGGCAGGACGAAAGATAATAGCAGATACCAGTGGAATTATTGCCCTATTAGACCGAGACGATCACTATCATTTTATTGTCGTAGAAGCGATCAGAAATCAGCAAGTTTTTGTGCCTGTGACGGTATTACCAGAAGTTGATTATAGCGGTTCTCGCATCTATGCGGCACACTTAAACCTTTGCTGATTAAGCTGTTCAGGATCGGGAATGTACCTCTTGTGAATCAGAAACGCTATATTTAGCGACTAAATATCTCGGTGAAAGAGTAGCTAGAGCTTTTTTGATGGATATTACACAGGGAAAATATAGTTTGCTTCCCTTCGATTTAGAAGATTTAGAAAAAGCTCTTAAAATTATGACTCGTTATCAAGATTTACCGTTAGGCTTAGTTGATGCTAGTTTACTGGTCATGGCAGAACGCTATTCTATTAACCAAATTCTGACATTAGACCACAGACATTTCAATTTAATTCAATCCGATAACATGAGCTACTTTATTATTCTGCCTTAAATATGAACTTGAGATTGCCATGATATCCATAACTCCCCACCTGCAAATTATTTTAGAAAAACTACAAACCCTTACTCCGCATTACACACTTATTTTCAGGAGTTAATATGAATACACCCCAAACAACAGCCGATGGCTTAAAAATTCTTTACCAACGTTATTATGCTAATAATCCAGAGCGTCAATTAGAATTAGAAAAAGCTCGCATTGATGACGAAGTAGCCAGAAAAATATTTAAGATCAAGGAAACATATCATCTTTCAACAAAGGCTTTAGCAGAATTAATTCATACTAATGAATCAATTATTGAAGCTTTAGAAAATGCTGACTATGAAGGAAACTCTTTTTTGTTGTTAAATCTCCTCGCTACATCCCTAAAAATGAAGGTTGAATTTGAATTAGTTCATTAGGTTTTTTTTAGGAATAGCATAACGCACCCTACACTCTTTGATTGCGAGAGGGTGAGACCAGCGTTAATCTTTATCTATCTAGGGTCTGCTGAATAAATCTAAAAACCTTGTTGGATAAGGCTTTTAGACTTTTTTGACCTCAAAAAGTGCCGACCATTGGAGGGATCGGGGGTAAAATTCAGGTACTTTTTCCCTGAAAATTAGGTAACTGACTACCTCAAAATCGGTAAAACCC
>NZ_JASJFB010000646.1:0-1754 GCF_030065455.1 Microcystis sp. M53602_WE12
AATCGCTAAATGCCTTTCTCTATAAGGGTTCCATCCCTTATAACCCCCGTCCATTGCATAACACAAACCGAAGAGCCGTTTATCCAGATAAACATACTTAGGGTTGGCTGAATAAGTACGGGCGAAGCATTCGGATAGAAAATCTACCTTTTCACCGATAGGTTATTGTCCGAATGCTTCGCCCCTACAGGACGCGGGCCGATGAAGACGCAAGGTTTTGAACGACGATTCTCTCAAAATCTTGCACCTGTGGGAGCGAGAAAAGCCCCAAAACCTTTACTTTGCCTACATTTCAAATTTATTCAGCAAACCCTATTTTGGAGTAAAAGAAAAATGCGTAAACAGACCATTCAATATACATCATCTTTAGATGCTTTGATTGCTGTTGCCAAGCGACTTAGCGTTTATGAGAACCAACATAAAATGGATTCCGAAGATTTTTATAACCAATACAATCAGGGAACATTATCAGATGATATAATATTTATAGAATGGGCAAACGATTATCGTCATTACCTTGCTTTGCGTCAAGAATTAGAACAAATATTAAATCATGCTGCTTAAACTTTTATCTGATTACCTCAATCAAGTAGAGCAAGCAATTGTGCAGTGTGAAAATGCTTATGTAGAACGTTATCAAGAAGAAATACTGACATCACAAAGAGCCAACTTAAGAATTAGGTTGCGTTTCAAGCAGCCCCATTTATTAGAAATAAACGAAGCTATAATAATCACAGACAATTACTTAGAATTCCTAGATTATCGTTACCATTTACAAGATGAAAAAACCAACCTAGTTTTTCGTTATGATAATACCCCTCACTTTCCCAATCTCTCTACTTTTCCCCATCACAAGCATTTACCAAACGATGTAATTAGTTGTCACAAACCTGAAATTACTCAAGTCTTAAAAGAAGCAACAGAGTTATTGAGGTAAATAAAATGTATTTAATGCGATCGCCTGATCTTGTATATCTTGTAGTGCGATCGCCTGATCTTGTAGGTTGGGTGATGGGTACTCAACCCAACATCATCCCCATGATGCTCTAATCTTGTGTCGTGATCTTGTGATATTTTGGTTGAGAGTGCGATGTTGAAGGCACTGCGTAGCAGCACGCTAATTCATAAATTATCAAATAATTCATAAATTATCAAAGGAGATTGTCATGAAAGGAGAATTCACCGCCATCATTGAAGCAGCAACAGAAGGGGGATACTGGGCGATTTGTCCTGAAATCCCAGGTGCAAATGGTCAAGGAGAAACCATTGAAGAAGCCAAGGAAAGCTAAAAAAATAGGCACTCATGCAAGAGGTAGTTAGCTCTGTGTAATTAATTTTACTTAGGTACTGATAATAAATTTATTCTTTAATTTGAAAAAGGAAAAGCCACAATGTCACAAACTATTCAATTTCATCAAATTTTAGAAATGATTGACAATCTTTCCTGTGATGAACAAGATGATTTAATCAGTATTATTCGACATAGACAAATTGAAAAAAGACGAGAAGAAATCGCCAAGAATATCCATCAAGCGCATCAAGAATACCAACAAGGGAAAGTCTTTCGGGGAAACATTGATGATATTATCGCAGAATTAAACAATGACTAAATTAATTCTAAGCTCATCCTTTAAACGAGCTTTTAAGATAATCATTAAAAGCCGACCCGATTTAAAAAGCAAAATTGAGGCTAAATTAAGATTACTTGCTGAGGATCCCTATAATCCTATATTACGCACTCATAAACTTAAAGG
>NZ_JASJFB010000437.1:0-3352 GCF_030065455.1 Microcystis sp. M53602_WE12
CCAATTTTATTAGAGTGGCTAGAATCTGTTCCTGTTCTTTGAGAGAATAGGGAGAGTGATTGTTGGTGATAGTCCTATGCAAACCTTGGAATCGACGCTCAACCCTCCCGCAACTGCCTCCGAATTCGACACCACGATTCACCGACGTAAAACCCGTCCCGTCAGGGTAGGTAGCGTTACCATCGGTGGTGGTTATCCCGTGGTCGTGCAGTCGATGATTAACGAGGATACCCTTGATATAGATGGTTCCGTGGCTGGTATCCGTCGCCTCCATGAAATCGGTTGTGAAATTGTCCGCGTCACCGTGCCGAGTCTGGTTCACGCCACCGCTTTAGCTAAAATTAGGGAAAAACTGCTGACCACCTATCAACCCGTGCCGTTAGTAGCCGATGTACATCACAACGGCATGAAAATCGCCCTAGAAGTGGCCAAGCACGTCGATAAAGTGCGGATTAACCCCGGTTTGTACGTTTTCGAGAAACCGAAAGCCGACCGCAGCGAGTACAGTCAAGCAGAATTTGATGAAATTGGCGAAAAAATCGCCGAAACCCTGAAACCTTTAGTAGTTTCCCTGCGAGATCAAGGTAAAGCGATGCGAATCGGCGTTAACCACGGTTCTCTGGCCGAAAGAATGCTCTTTACCTACGGCGACACCCCCGAAGGAATGGTACAGTCGGCTTTAGAATTTATCCGCATCTGCGAATCCCTCGATTTTCGCAATCTGGTCATTTCCCTGAAAGCTTCCCGCGTGCCGGTGATGGTGGCCGCCTATCGTCTCATGGTTAAGCGCATGGACGAGTTAGGTATGGATTATCCCCTGCATTTGGGGGTTACTGAGGCAGGAGATGGGGAATACGGACGAATTAAATCCACTGCCGGGATTGCCACTCTCTTAGCGGACGGTATTGGTGATACGATTCGCGTTTCTCTGACGGAAGCTCCCGAAAAGGAAATTCCCGTCTGTTACAGTATCCTCCAGGCCCTGGGACTGCGGAAAACCATGGTCGAATACGTTGCCTGTCCTTCCTGTGGTCGCACTCTTTTTAATTTAGAAGATGTCCTGCAGCAAGTGCGGGCAGCGACTCAACACCTCACCGGACTCGATATCGCCGTTATGGGTTGTATTGTCAATGGACCGGGAGAAATGGCCGACGCAGACTATGGTTATGTGGGGAAACAGGCCGGTTATATCTCCCTTTATCGCGGTCGCCAGGAAATTAAACGCGTCCCCGAAAATGAAGGTGTAAGCGAGTTGATTAATTTAATTAAAGCCGATGGCCGTTGGGTAGAACCTTAATTAGGGTTTGCTGAAAAGTTTTTCCTGGTGGCAGGGTGTGGGGTGTGGGGTGTGGGGTGTGGGGTTTTACCCATTTTCAGGGAGTCAATTACCTAATTTTTAGGGAAAAAGTCCCTGAATTTTCCCCCCAATCACTCCAATCGCTGGCACTTTTTGATTTCAAAAAAGCCTAAAGATATTATCCAACAAGGTTTTTAGATTTATTCAGCCAACCTTAATTAGTTTTACCGGTAGGGGTTGACATCGATTCAACCCCCGATCATCGGCGAGAATTTGTTACAATGGAAAGCTTGCTAGAAATTGCCGCCCCAGAGAGTCCATGCTACCTACACGCGATTGTGTTCGTCAAACCCCCGCTTACACTCCGGGAGAACAGCCCCAAAGCGCGGGATTTACCAAACTTAACACCAATGAGAATCCCTATCCCCCACCGGCGGAAATTTTTTCCCACCTGCCAGAGCAATTAGAGAAAGTCCGACTCTATCCCGATCCTATCTCCAAAGAGTTACGGCAAACGGCGGCGGAATTATACGGCATAGCAGCCGATCAGATAATCGCGGGTAATGGCTCCGATGATATCCTCAATATCGCCCTGCGAACTTTTGTTAACCCTTGCGAAAGCGTCGCTTTTTTAGATTTAACCTATTCCCTTTACGAGACAATTGCCCGGGTACACGGGGCAAATATTATCGAATTTCCCACTAATGATAAATTTGCATTGGAAGGACCGATTATTTGTCCGGAAGCTAAATTAATTTTTCTGGCTTCTCCTAATCCTCCCCTCGGTAAACATCTTGATCGCGACTATTTAGAAGCAACCTGTGCTAATGCGTCGGGAGTGGTATTAATTGATGAAGCTTATGTGGATTTTAGTGATGACAATCATCTCGATTTTCTCTCCCGTTACGATAATGTCATCATTAGTCGTACCATGTCGAAAAGTTATAGTTTAGCGGGGTTAAGAGTCGGTTTCGGTTTTGCTTCGAGGGCAATTATCGAACAGATGGATAAGGTGCGTGATTCCTATAATTTAGATCGCATTGCTCAAACTTTAGCCACAGCATCCTTAAAACACCATAATTATTTTGAGCAAGTTTGGCAAAAAGTCCGTCAAACCCGCGGCCGTTTAATTACTTCTCTGCGCGAGTTGGGATTTATTGTTTTTGACTCGGAAGCTAATTTTATCCTCGCTTCTCCCCCCCAGATTAGTGCCAGTGAGTTATATAATCAACTGAAAGAGCGTCAGATATTAGTGCGATACTTTAAACATCCTCGCATTCAGAATTATGTGCGGATTTCTATCGGAACCGATGGGGAGATTGATCGCCTTTTATCTGCTATTCAAGAGATTATGGGAACAAATTAATCTCGATTTACGTCAGGGTTTTATTAGCACTTGAAACCCTGATAAATTCTCGAAAAAAAGGCTAGATCGAGCGGAACAAAGCAGCGACAAACAAGGGTCTAATGGCCTGTCGTTTCTCCCGATTACTAGCCTTGGCTATCAAGATTATTAGTCCCACAAAAGGATTAAATACTAGCGCACAAATTTTTGAACTTATGCAAGTTTATCCCCAAGGAATCACAGTTCAAGAATTGAGCCAACGCTTAAATCGTCCCGTTTCTATGCTCAATCTTTGTCTAAAATCTTTGGTTGCTTCTAAAAAAATCGTGGCCAGAAAAAATCATAATCAGTGGGTTTATACTAGACCTCTTGTAAAAATCAAAAATTGTTGTTAGGGTTAGGAGTCAGTAGTCAGTAGTCAGTAGTCAGGAGAATTAAGAATCAATATAATCAATTAAATGGTCTCTTTACAGATGTTAGGCAATTTAACCATTATTTTTGCCGTTTTTGAACCCTGAAAAATTAATTATGCAAGAGGCTCACTGTTAATAAAAAGGCTTAGTTTATCCGGCTCTTCGTTACTTGTTATGGTTCGATAGGGGGGCATAAATCGACTAAATCCTTATCTGGCAAGAGACTTAATTGATTAGTTCGCTCTAGATAAAAACAATTGACAAAAATCGCTAAATGCCTTTCTCTATAAGGGTTCC
>NZ_JASJFB010000568.1:0-1645 GCF_030065455.1 Microcystis sp. M53602_WE12
AGTGATTGGGGGGAAAATTTAGGGATTTTTTCCCTGAAAATTAGGTAATTGACCACCTGAAAATGGGTAAAACCCCACACCCCACACCCCACACCCCACACCCTGCCCCCACGAAAAACTTTTTCAGCAGCCCCTAATTAGTGAATTTTTGCCCCAAAAATCTCACACCTTTGGAAAAAGTCCTTGACAATTACTAGAGGAAGGAGTAGGTTACAAACAGTTAAATTTTCTGAAGTCTTATGTCATTATCTAAACTTATCAATCACGGGGGGTGGAGAAGCAGAGCTTATCAAAGGCTCGGCTGAAATCCTTTTCCCTAGCCACGGTTTTTACCACTACCCTTGTGCTGAGTTCGGTATCTTCCGCCGAAGCTTTCACTATTTTCACTAATCGCACCGCTTGGCAAGCTGCCGTCGATGCCATCGCTGGCAGTGTCACCACCACCGATACTTTTAGCAACAACATCGCCTCTGCTCAAACAATAACACTGGATTCGGGCATCGTTTCGGCGAATTCCTTTCCACCCGCAGTTGCGTTTGAGGATAATAGCGTTAGTGGAGGACTTTTCCTCAATTCCACTGATGGAGATGCGAGTAGCGCTTCCACAACTATCACTTGGACTTTTCCCTCACCTGTGTTTGCCTTCGGAGCGGATTTTCTAAATACTAACCCTAACCAGCTAAACCTAACGGGAAATTTCGATGGTACAGGAAACCAAACTCTGCTTGTGAATAACAGTATCGGCGGAGCAAACGGCTTTCTGGGCATTATTGGTAACGCAAACTTCAGATCGATCGTCTTTGGAACTAATACAAATGATCTCGATATCTTCCAGATCGATAGCGCTTCTCTTGCCTCTGTTGCCTCTGTTCCCGTCGCAGTTCCTGAACCTGGTATGATCACAGGACTGGTGTTCTTAGGGAGTGGTTTAGTGGTGCGTCGCCTCGCTAAACGTCGTTAATCGCGCTTGGGGTGGGGAGACGGTCTAAAATTTCCCTAATTTCCCACCCTTTGCGGTTAAAAGCTTTAATTGTGCTGCTGCCTTTGTAATTGCTCGATCGCGTCGGGGGATAAATCGGTAAATCGGGCGATTTCTGGGATAGGAAAACCAGCAGATAGCATTTTTAGGGCAATTTGTCGGGCTTTTTCTTCTTTACCTTCTTGTCGTCCTTCTTGCAGTCCTTCTTGTCGTCCTTCTTGTCGTCCTTTTTCCTCGCCTTCCTCTAAAATATCTTGATAGATGACGGATTCTCTCATAATGTCACTCCGAAGGATTTTTTTAATCGTCTCCCGATTCAATACTAACCCAGCGAGAATACTGGTGGCGGCAGCGAGATTGCTTTGCACCTGTTTTTCGGGGATAGTTTCTAAAGAACGGGACACCTGACTTAACACCTGTTCGGGGTCATCAGTATTGCTGAGGACGGCAAAGGGTAATAAACCGGGATGATGGAAAAATTGTGGTGTATTTTCTTCCCAAAGACGGATGACTTGAAAAGAATGAAAGGTTTCCCCCAGACGGAAGGTATTTTCTTGTACTAGGGGGGAATCGCTGCGTCGCAGATAAATTACCACTTGACGCATTGGTTTTTGGGGATGACGACGATAGACGCGAATGCGATAATCGAGCATTCGGAAAGGAATC
>NZ_JASJFB010000530.1:0-1216 GCF_030065455.1 Microcystis sp. M53602_WE12
CCACTTGAGCCAAACTGACATCGGTATAGAAAAGAATACTTCCTAATACCATCACGCTCAGGGTTTCGAGCGATCTTTTCATGAGATACTCCGATCAACTGAATCGATAATTAATCGTTAAAAACGAGAGAAAAACTCGATAAATTTAGACAGATTACCGAGAGGATTAAATCGTTCCCGAAAAGTCAAGTGATCAACTGTCCCGGGCCCGCTACCAGCAAGACAATTAACTGTTCTCCCAACCTCAACACTACTCGTTCACCTCGGAAGCGGGAACCTGTACGGAGAAGTCGCCGCACTGGAGGGTCAGTTTTCCGGGGTTATTAAACTGATTGCCGCGCACCAATTGCGGATCCGCCGGACGCGTCTGACCGGGATTGGTATTCTGACAGATAATCGTCGTGATTTTTGGGTCTTGGTTAGGAGTGATAAAAGCCGCACCCACATAAGCTTTTAGCTGATTGCTGACGGTTGAGCGAGCGGGGATAACGTAGCTATAGGCGGCCTCGGAAGTGGTGCGAATGGCATAATCAAAGGTTTTCGGCAAAGTAACCCCGAAATCATCTTGAACATTGTCAACTTTCGCTCGAAAATTACCGTTATTCTGATAATAGGTGCGCTGTCCCTCGGTCATCTTGGCGACGGCTTGCAAAGCGGCGTTTTGGTCTTGAGCGATCGAATTACCTGTTTGACTTAGAGTCAGATTCCCTGTAGCGAGGAGAGCGAGAGAACTAACAAGGAAAGCGAGGGAAAAATGTCGGTTAGGTTTTCTCATGGGATATTCAAGGCTAATAAATCTTTAAAAAGGTGCGGTCACGACCCGATAGTAAACCCCGTTAGCACCGTAGGCGGGACTTAACCAAGCCGTACCGCAGCGGTAATAAGTGCTTGTACCAACTGGGTTATAAACGCATCCCCCTGGGAGGTTAGTATAGATCGCTCCGAGGGCGTAGGCACTGCCCGCCGCAAAGCCCGCATTGTAGGATTCCGCTTGATTGGCAGTGGCAGCCGTTGCGCCGAGGGCGACTCCCGTGGTGGCCGCCGCTCCGGCCGCGGCCCAACCACCGCAGTTATAAGGGACTTCCAGAGAATAAAATACCCAACAAAAAAATAGAAAAGTGTTTTTTTGAAAAAGTAATTATTTTTGTCTAGGAAAACAAAGAGTCTCCCATTACAACCTATTTTTCCGAAAAAATAGGCAGCACAAACTCTTATA
>NZ_JASJFB010000328.1:0-4064 GCF_030065455.1 Microcystis sp. M53602_WE12
AAATCCTTATCTGGCAAGAGACTTAATTGATTAGTTCGCTCTAGAGCAAAAATAATTGACAAAAATCGCCAAATGCCTTTCTATATAAGGGTTCCATCCCTTATAACCCCCGTCCATTGCATAACAAAAACCGAAGAACCAAAAGATTTTGATACTAATCTTTATGTGGGTTATGTCCCTGGTTTTCCAGGAGCAAATTCTCAAGGTGAAACTTTAGATGAATTACAGACAAATCTTTGTGAAGTGATAGAAATGCTCCTTGAGGATGAACAAACAAAATTTAAAACAGTATTTGTTGGTACACAGTAATCATCAGCAATATACCTGTTCTGAAACCACAGGAAGTGGTTCGTATCTTAGAAAGTCTTGGCTTTGTTGAGGTACGTCAGAAAGGCTCCCATAAACAATTCTGTCCTGAAGATGGACGTGCAACTACTGTTCCATTTCCTAAACATGGCTTAAAGAAGAGAGAAGTGAGAGAATAGAGTGGAATGATCAGATGCTTCCATGCCTAGAAAGATCCGAGAGTTGAAAGCTCAAATTGTCCGTGAAGGATTTGTTTACTTACCCAAACGGGGCAAGGGTAGCCATGAACGTTGGAGACATCCTTTGATCGGAAAAACACTGACAATCCCGGGCAAAGATGGAGATGATGTCCCACTTTACCTAGAAAAACAACTGGCAAAACTACTGACTGAACTGAAAGAGTTGCGAGAGGATGGAGATTAATGAATAAATACAGCATGATTGTTCAGTGGTCTGATGAGGATCAGCTTTTCCTAGTAACGATCCCAGAGTTTTCTGATCTTGTCGTCATGCCTTGTACTCATGGCAAAACTCGTCAAGAGGCTATCCACAACGGAGAAGAAGTGATTGAAATGTACTTGGAAGCCTGGCGGACAGAAGGTGAAGTGATTCCCGAACCCAGAACAAGATCGGTCGCTTGATATTCCTGCTCGGTCCTGGGGCATAACAACGCCTCTGCACACCGACTGCCGAGAGTTAATCGGTGATGATGCTAGGGTTATCCCCACAGTGAACAGCAATCAGTGAACTGAAAACCCACATCTGATCACTAATACCCTAAAACCCCAACACCCAAGCCCTGCTATACAATGGTTTTTGACTTGTTTTTTGGAAGGGAACGCTAAACTATGTATTCGATCGATATTACCCTGAAACTCTCGCCCATCCCCATTTCCGTGCAGCGCAAGGAAGAAGCAGCAGCAGACGCTTTGTATCAAACAATTATTAACGCTATGCGATCGCCAAATCCGGAATTATTAGAATTAACCTGCGAAAAACAAACCGATAAAAAGGTGGCGGTTTTGAGCGATCAGATCAGTGCGGTGATTGTGTCACAAAAATCTGGGGCTGCCTCCACCGGTAGAGCGCCGGGGTTTGTCGCTTTAGCCACAGAATAAGTAGGTAGGTGTTAAAAGTTCTCATATCCCCCCTGCCCCCCTTATCAAGGGGGGTGCCGATAGGCGGGGGGATCCCCCCTGCCCCCCTTGATAAGGGGGGTGTCTGACAACTTTTAACGCGTACCTACTTAACTGATAACTGATAACTGATAACTGAAAAGGCTGATAATTCATGACTATAAAAGTAACAGACCTCTGCTTTAGCTGGCCGAATGGGAAATCAGTATTAAATGGCTGCTCTTTGCAAGTTCCCAGAGGAGAATTTTGGATGTTGTTGGGGACAAATGGCAGCGGTAAATCAACCCTGCTGCGGCTCTTAGCGGGATTATTAAAACCTAGTCGCGGGGAAATAGAGATACCTAACCCCCTCGGTTTTGTTTTTCAAAATCCCGACCATCAGTTAGTTATGCCAACAGTGGGGGCAGATGTGGCTTTTGGGTTGGTATCCGAGGGTTTATCCACGCCGGCAATTCGGGCCCGGGTGCGGGAATCCCTAGGGGCGGTGAATTTATTAGAAATGGAAAAACGACCGATATATGCTCTCAGTGGCGGACAAAAGCAAAGAATCGCCATTGCCGGGGCTTTAGCTCGTCATTGCGAGGTTTTGCTCTTTGATGAACCCACCGCCCTTTTGGATGGGGATACCCAGCTAGAATTAGTCTCTCAAGTGCAGAACTTGGTCAAAAACCGAGGTATTACAGCCCTTTGGGTGACTCATCGCCTTGATGAATTGGATTACAGCGATGGAGCATTTTTGTTAGAGGGGGGCAAGGTAACGGATCAGGGAAATGCCCTAGAATTAAAAGCGAGATTATTGGCAAGTGCGGCGGGAGAATCTTAAATTTTTTGTTAATATCATTAGGATGCTGTTTTTTAGAACTGCCCTTAATGCCACACCAATCACTCTCAAAGCCATGGTTAATTCCTCTGATCGTTCCCTTCTGCTGGTTGACGGCTACAACGTCATCGGCGCTTGGCCGTCCCTGAAAAAAATTAGCGATCGCCACGGTCTCGAACCGGCGCGAGACAAGTTAATTGAAACCCTAATCGGTTACACCCACCACCAGGGTTATCAAACCCAAATCGTCTTCGATTCCTACCTTCAAGATACCCCCGGCAGCCAAGAACGCTACACTAACCATTTATCGGTTTATTTTACCGCTCACGCTCAAACCGCCGACACCTATATCGAGAAAACCTGCGCCGATTTTTGGCACGATCGCGCCCCAGCTATCGGACGGATTATCGTCGCTACCTCTGATAATGCCCAAAAAATGACCGTTATGGGTTATGGGGCCCAGTGGATTTCCGCTCAACGTCTCGAAATCGAGGTGGATTTAACCGGTCGTCGTCTGAGACAATCCCAGAGTTCTTCTCAAAGTCCCAAAGGGCGTTTTTTATTCCATTCTCTCGATGCTCAGGTGCAACAGAAATTAGAGAAAATGCGCCACGGAATTAGTTATCAAAAACCTTGACAAATTACCTCAAATATGTATCGACAAAAATCCCCCGTAGAGGCACAGGTAACTAACTGTGTCTCTAGGTTTTTAAAGGTCAGTTGCGGTTCGGGGGATTTTGTCAAAAGCCGGCCGCTCTCAACTACTCGTTTCACAGCTGCAATTCTGCTAAACCTAAATAATTAATTCCCGTGGGTGTCACTTGGAAGCGACAGGGTAAAACCTTGACTCCTTTAGCCACTGCTTGACGCAATAACTGCCCGTATTTAGCATCTTTACTATCCCCCGGAGCAAATCGGTCACAATCACCCCGATTAATAAAGTAGAGCATAATCGCCTCCGCTGCCGGCAATAAAGCCATTAATTCCTGTAAATGCTTCTGTCCTCGCGTGGTGACAGTATCGGGAAAAAGTGCCGTTTCTCCCTGATTCCAAGTGGTATTTTTGACCTCGATATAGGTGAGGGAATTATCCCCATGGGTCAAAAGAAAATCAATTCTACTGCCGTTATTTTGACCGTAGGCCACTTCCGACCGCACTTCGGTGTCATTTTTGACCAAATCGGGAAAAACTCCTTGCAACAGGGCATTTTTCACCACCTGATTAGGAAGATTGGTATTAACTCCCACCCAAGTCTCCCCCAGTTGAATCATCTCCCAGGTATAAGCTAATTTTCGCTTCGGGTTATCACTGCGAGAAAGATAAACCGGTTGACCTTCTACGCATACATCCGTCATCGGTCCGGTATTAGCGCAATGGGCCGTAATTAATTCTCCGTTGTCCAATTGTATATCGGCAAAAAAGCGTTTGTAACGTTTAATTAAAATACCCTTGACAAGAGAAGGGTAAGTGTGAACTAACAAGGGAGTCATGAAATTTCTGCCGAGGAATATAAGGTAAAGAATAGCCTTTTTTTGGGAGCTTAACCTGAAGACAGGAGATGGGGAGATAGGGAAATTTCAGCTAAATTCCCCACTACCCCACTACCCAATTCATAAGTAGGTAGGCGTTAAAAGTTGTCAGACACCCCCCTTATCAAGGGGGGCAGGGGGAATCCCCCCGCCTATCGGCACCCCCCTTATCAAGGTAGGGCTGTTTCATTTAAATTAAGTATAGCTGATTTTGAGTCAATAAATTTGACCGAAGATTCTCAAGTTTATCTTGTTCTAACCAAAAGAGTTAGT
>NZ_JASJFB010000673.1:0-1931 GCF_030065455.1 Microcystis sp. M53602_WE12
GAGGGTTAAAAGCTGCCTTTAATCTCAGTTGGGAGGAGTTGCATAGCGAACCAGAAGCGCAAATTTTGGCACTTTATCTCAGTTTATTCGCTCTTGCGCCCTTTCCCAAAGGGATGATTCTGGATTTATTTCCCGATGAGGATGGGGATACAGTGGAGGAATGGTTAACCGATAGTTTAGTTCACCTGAGTTTAGTTCAGGATAATCGTGATGGTTGGTATGAAATTCATCCCCTGTTGCGTCGCTACTTTCGGGATAAGTTAGAAGCATCACCCCACGCAGAACCAGCAAAACGCCGTTATTGTGGGATTATGGCCAAAAAATCGGCAGAAATGCCACAGAATCCCACTGTAGAAATCGTTGAAGAATTTAAACCTTTCCTTCTCCATCTACAAGCATCTGTCGGGGAATATCCCCAATATATCGCTGATGAGGATTTATTATGGTCTTATACGGGTTTAGCTTGGTATTATAACGGACAAGGATTGTATGCTATTGCTGAACCTTACTGTCAAGCTTGTTTAACCGCAACTCGAACCCACTTAGGAGACAATCATCCCCATGTGGCAACTTCCCTCAACAATTTAGCATACTTGTACTATTCCCAAGGCAGGTACACAGAAGCAGAACCTCTCTATCTAGAAGCATTAGATTTGAGAAAACAACTCTTAGGAGACAATCATCCCGATGTGGCAACTTCCCTCAACAATTTAGCAGCATTGTACGATTCCCAAGGCAGGTACACAGAAGCGGAACCTCTCTATCTAGAAGCGATTAATATTGCTACCCAAGGATTAGGGGAAAATCATCCCCATACCCAAACCTTTTATCAGAATTATCTGAGGATGTTATCCCAATTACCCGAAGCAGAATTAAGACAACGGTTTCCCGATGAGGTGGTGGAGATGTTGAAACCAAAACCCCCTCATCCCTGAAAACAGTCTTAACTGTGATTGGAATGTTGAATGATGAACTATGACTAGGGAGCTAGTTAAGAGTAGATTAGAGATGAAGATTGATTGAATGAACTAATCATAGTTAAGACCATTGGAAAATAGGGTTCGTAGGCGCACGGATTTTCCATTATGAATATAGTATCATGTCAAGTCGCCTTTGTCAAGAGAAATTTTGACAACATCCAGACAAACGTTATTGTAGGGGTAATTCATGAATTACCCCTACACCTATTACCTAGTCCAGTAACCCACCACCATCGACAGTGGTTGATGTAATCATCTGATGGACTATGACTAGGGAGCTAGTTAAGAGTGGATTAGAGATGAAGATTGATTGAATAAACCAATCATAGTTAAGACCGTTGGAAAAGAGGGTTTGTAGGCGCACGGATTTTCCATTATGAATATAGTATCATGTCAAGTCGCCTTTGTCAAGAGAAAATTTGACAACATCCAGACAAACGTTATTGTAGGGGTAATTCATGAATTACCCCTACACCTATTACCTAGTCCAGTAACGCACCACCATCGACAGTGGTTGGAATGATTGAATGATGAACTATAATTGAATTAATCACTGATGACTGATAACTGATTAGCAAGGAATAAAACCATGAATACTAAAGAGAGACTATTACAAGAGATTGAACAAGCGCCGGATTCTTTAATAGAAGAAACTTTAAACTTCCTCCTTTCAGCACAAGCTAGTTATGCTAAATCTGAAAGTAATGTAGGGGAGGCAATATTAAAGCTTCTGGAAGAGATACCATTAGACAATGACGACTTAGAAAAGTTGCCTATAGATCTTGCTAATCAGCATGATCATTATCTTTAGAGAATTACAGAGAATGATTGATCCTATAATAACGGGAAAATCCTCAGAGTGAGGAACTCGCATGAAACCAGCATCCCTGATTCAACTAACCGATAGTCTGAAAGCCCTTTATATCAAAACTGCCCAAAAGCTGAAAGGCA
>NZ_JASJFB010000863.1:0-13452 GCF_030065455.1 Microcystis sp. M53602_WE12
ACTCGATTGTCTATCTTTTGGTATTAACCTGTTGATGCCTTAAGTCCTTCCCTATATGGATTTCAGCTACTTTTGAGCGTAGTTGCTCTCATCGAATTTTATTTTAAGTTAATTATTTGCATAACAATTCCCGAAGAGCCTGTTAAGTGCAGTTACGGAAATTCGTCCTGTTGATCTTCAAATTGCTCAAGATGAAGTAATGACAGCTAAGGCTAATGTAGAACGCGCTCAGGCGGAATTAGAATTATCCTATGTGCGTGCGCCCCATGCAGGAATAATTTTAAAAATTAATACTTTTCCTGGAGAATTAGTGAAAAATGAAGGGATTTTAGAATTGGGAAATATCCAAAAAATGTATGTGACAGCAGAAGTGTATGAAACCGATATTAGTCGAGTTAAATTAGGTCAATCTGTAACGATAAAAACCGATAAAATGCTCGGAGATTTAGAGGGAACTGTGGAAGAAATAGGTTGGAAAGTGGGACGACAAGATGTTTTAGGAACCGATCCTGTTGTCGATACAGATGCTAGAGTCGTCGAGGTAAAAATTAGCTTAGATCATCGCTCTAGTGCTAAAGTTAATCGGTTAACTAACTTAAAGATTAATGTGATCATTCATCCTAACTAAATAACTCATTCAGAAGATGAATATTCCTACTGCTTGGTTACAATTAGCTCATAAAAGAACTCGTTTAATTGTTGCACTATCTGGTATTATTTTTTCCACTGTGATTATTTTTATGCAGTTGGGAATTCGAGATGCTTTATTTGAGAGTGCTGTTCATTTACATAATAGTTTAGAAGGTGATGCTTTCCTGATTAGTCCTCGTTCTACATCCTTAATTGCCATGGAAAGTTTTAGTGAGCGAAGACTATTACAAGTCTTATCCTTTAATGAAGTGGAATTAGTCAGTCCAATCTATGTAGGCTATGCTCAATGGAAAAATCCCGATACAAAAAACTATTGGCGTAATATTTTTGTCATTGGAATTGACTTAAGATATCAAGCATTTAAGGCAGTGGGAATCAAAGAAAATTGGCAAAAATTAAAGATAAAATATACCACCTTATTTGACCAAAATTCTCGTAGAGAGTTTGGAAATATTGCTGAAGATTTCCAGAAGGGTAAAACTATTATTACTGAGGTGGGAAATTCTGGTAATAATCGAAAAATAGAAGTGGTTGGTCTCTTTGAATTAGGTACATCTTTTGGTTCAGATGGTAACTTATTAATGAGCTACCCTAACTTTTTAAGAATATTTCAGAATCGTTCATCTCGGTTCATTGATATTGGCTTAATTAAGTTTCAACCAGATATTGATCGGCAATCCTTACTCAAAAAGTTAAAGAAATATTTGCCGAAAGATGTCAAAATATTAAGCAAGCAAGAGTTTATTAACTTTGAAAAAAATTATTGGGCAACCAGTACAGCTATTGGTTTTATTTTTAATTTGGGGGTATTTTTAGGATTAGTGGTCGGGATTGTGGTTGTTTATCAAATTCTTTATACCAATGTTGCAGAACACTTAGCAGAATATGCAACTCTAAAAGCAATGGGATATCACAATCGTTATCTTCTGTGGCTCGTCTTTCAGCAAGCTCTGATTATTGCAGTATTAGGTTATATTCCTGGCTTTTTATTAGGGATGATTCAGTATTATTTTACCCAAAAATACACCTTACTTCCCATTGAAATGACCCCTACTAGAGCAATATTCGTCTTTGGCTTAACCTTGCTCATGTCCTTGATTGCTGGAGCCACGGCTATTAATAAGCTCCAATATGCCGATCCTGCCGATATTTTTTAGAGTATGTTTGAAAAGGTTTACGGGTAGTGTGGTCATCTAGGCAAGCCGCCTCAACAGGAGTCGGCTCATGCTGGGATAAATGAAAGCGGCGGAAGTTTCGGGTTAAGCTCATTTAAACCACTAATTGGCTATAACCAGTCTAGGAGAGTCATTTTTTATCGGTTATTTTTATCTCACATTCCTCGGGTTATCTTTTAGATCGGGATGTGATAGTTTTCTAAAGCTAATTTCAGTTGAGCAGGAATTGGAGTGGGTCTGGTTTCACTATCCTCTCGTCGCATACAGGCCGTCTGTTGTTCCCCTTTTGCCACTAATTCTTCCCCTTCATCAGTCACTCGCCAATATTCAAATAACATGGTAATTCGGTTTTGTTTAATCTCTCCTAAACGCATCCGAATAATAACATGATCAAAGGCAAATAATTCGGACAGATACTCACAGGATACTCGAACCGTTACTAAGGCTAATCCTTGGCATAATTCTGTGATAATATCTGGGGCATTATCTTTGAGAAACATTTCTCGACAACGACCTTGCCATTGCACATAATTGGCATAATAAACATTACCGACTAAATTGGTTTCTTGAAAACTGACAATGTGATGATATTCGTAGGCTTTCATCATGATTATTTAGCGATTTTTCGAGATTAACAACGGTTTTAAAAGAACGCTATTGACAATTGACCAATTTTGTCAGCTGCTTGTCCTCTTATTTGGTCGATTGTTGCTTAACAACTGCGATGGCAAATTCTACTCAAATATGTCTAAACCGCGCTCTGGGTAGGCAACCCATATAAAGTTCATTTTGTCAAGGATTGTTAAGATGCGCTTACCCTGAGGGGCATAAAGTAGGAATTTTAAGATGATCATAGGTTATCCTGATAATGGTAAACTAAACACAAGTTTTTTATTTTCTGATTATACCTCATGAATCAACCGTTAACTCGTTTTTCTCAAGAATGGTGGTCTGCCTATCAAACGACATGGAACGAACAAGAAAACTTAGGTAAAAAGTTCACTAAATTGGGAAAAGTAATTCTTTGGTTTAGTGATCATCAGGGGGTTTCTGTTTGTTCAGAATGGGATGATCAGGGTCAGATTGTTAGTTTAGAACTGATTGAAGAAATGGATGAATCTTTACCGATTTTTTCAGCAACTAGAGAAAATTGGGAACGATTTGTTAATCAAGAAATTGGTGCAGTTAAAGCGGTAATGACAGGGTTAATTGATTATCGAGGATCGATGACGATTATTGTTAAATATGGTCGTCACTTTGATTGTCTAGCAGAAGTAGCTCAAAAAGTCAATTAGTTATTTTACCTCCTAATTTCTCAGTAGTGCATTAAATCCTTCTTGTTGAAAATGGCGATCAAAAGTTAAAACATCGGAGATATTTTGTTGTCTCATAATCAACATCGAAGCACAATCTGTTAAGCTATAGCTTTTATCTCGTCTTTGGCGATAAAATAGCAATGCTTCGGTAAATAACTGAGAGGTTTGAGGGATAATTTCTACTGATGAGTCTTGGTGTAATTTATCTACAATATCTAGGGCAGCATCCCTTAAATACCCACCCCTTCCAGATAAGGCATTGAGTAATTCAGTTAACACCATTTCGCTAGTAACAGATAGAAATATATCTAATTCGTCGGTAATAGCTACAGAAGATTGATGTAAACTATCACGAGTGTCAACCAGTGCTTGAAGATAAGCAGTATCTAAAAAAATCTTTCTCATTCGTCTTCGTAATCCTCGTCTCTGGGTGCGCCATACATATAATGTTCAAAATTGCGAGCAAAATCTTTAGGTAATTTGTTCCACTCTTCAATGGGAACTTTTTCACCAATTTCCACAATGGCTTTCCAAAAGGGTTTGTGGTTAGCGGTTTCTAAGGAAGAAGTATCACTATTTTCGCAGGGGATAGGAGTAGGGTTAGAATTGTCCATTGTTTTTGAAAGATTAGGATATTATTTATTATATAGCAATTAGGTGGGAAAGGCATGGCTGAGGTGACAGCTAATTACGACAAAACATGGAAAGAAGCGATTAGCACTTATTTGGCAGAGTTCTTAAACTTCTTTTATCCCAATATTTATCAAGAAATTGACTGGAATCAAACCCCTATTTCCCTTGATAAAGAATTAGAACAAATTACGGCAGCTGCGGAAACTGAGCAACGCTATGCTGATAAATTATTGAAAGTTTGGTTATTAGATAATCAGGAAATCTGGCTTTTAATTCATATTGAAGTCCAAAGTCAATATGATCTAAAATTCCCTCAACGAATGTTTATTTATAATTATCGAGCCTTTGATTTGTACCATAAACCTGTTATTAGTTTAGCTATTTTAGGGGATGAAAGTAGGTCTTGGCGACCTAATTTTTATCAATATGGGTTAGGGGGAAGTCAAGTGAAAGTCGATTTTTTAATGGTCAAATTATTGGATTATCAATGGGAAGACTTAGAACAAAGTGAGAATATTTGGGCTATAATAGTCATGGCACACCTAAAAACTAAGGCTACGACTAATAATCTCAGGGAGCGTGAACAATGGAAGTGGAACTTAGTCAGAGGTTTATATCAAAGGGGATTAACCAAGTTTGAGATTATCAATCTAGGGAAATTCATTGATAAAATGATGACCTTACCCCCGCAACTTCAACTTAACTTTAAAACAAAACTCAGTCAATACGAGGAGGAAAACAAAATGCCTTTTTTAAGCACCATAGAAGAAATGGCTCTCGAAGAAGGAGCTAAATTAACTAGCCAAAAGTATATTATTTTAGCTTTACAAAGTCGTTTTGGGGAGATTCCTAATTCCCTGATTGAAACGATTAACCAAATTGAGGATGTGTCTGTCTTAGAGAGTCTTTTTGTTCCCAGTATTACTATTAATTCATTGGAGGAATTTCAACATTTAGTTAATGACTCTTTATCTTAATTAATACGAGGAGGAGAGCAATCATGCCTTTTTTAAGCACCATAGAAGAAATGGCTCTCGAAGAAGGAGCTAAATTAACTAACCAAAAACATATCATTTTGGCTTTACAAAGTCGTTTTGGGGAGATTCCTAATTCCCTGATTGAAACGATTAACCAAATTGAGGATGTGTCTGTCTTAGAGGGTCTTTTTGTCCCCAGTATTACTATTAATTCATTGGGGGAATTTCAACAGCTAGTTAATGACTCTTTATCATAATATGAGAAGGAGAGCAATCATGCTTTTTTTAAGAACTAGAGACAACTTTTCAGCACAATTAACTAGAAGAATAGGGTAAATACTCATTTACCCCCATTTTCCTAATACTTTCTTTAACTTTGGCTAAAATTTAAACTAATCTCCCCTCATTCATAGGTGGAAAACGATGATAATACATGGCAATCATCATGGGAATTAGAACCATTAAGTTATAGAAAAGATGCAGTTCTAACCGAGGAAACCAAATTTGTCCAATACTAATAGGAACGCGAGAATCCCATAAGTTTTGACCAATAATTGCCTGTCCTAAGAGTAAAGCGTGTTCAAAATGATGATAGAATTGTAATCCTAAAGCCAAATCCCACCAAAGACGAGCTTTTCCATGAAAAGAAGGACGAAAAATGGCTAACCCTAATAACATAAAAAGAGCGTGTCCATAGTGTAGCCATTCCGAGCGCATTAACCAAGGTTTCCAGAGTCCTAATAACCCTAAACATTCTGGTCTCGGCCATCCTAAACCCCACAATTGATAAGCTTGAATAATATGTTCTGAGATGTGGGCAATAGTCACTATCATAAAGATTTGCATCCCCAATTTATGCCAGCGTCCATTCATCGCATAAACGAAAGAACGGATGATATTTGAAATCAGTTGAATAGGGTTTCTTTGGTTGGGAATTTGTCGAACTGTAGTCATGATTTGGTTCTCCTGTGGTTTAAAAAAGGGTAAAACTGGATAAGTTTTATCAGAAAACCTTTGCTGGTTCTGTCTGAAGTAAGTTCGATTTTTCTGGAACTGTTTGGACAAATATTGCCAAGATGAAAGCTGTCTTGATTTCTCGGAAAGAAACAGGTAAAGTGATGATTAAATCCTTTCCTGAAGATAACCACAAAATAGGGGATAAAGGGGTTAATTGTTGAGAGAAAGACGATAAAGTTAACGGGATATCGAGACTCAAACCCGCTTTCTTAATACTTTCTTTAGCAGACCAAATGCGAGTCGCTGCCATATTAAAATCCTCATGATTCTCTTGACTAATTACCTCCGCTAAATTAAAGGAATTTTCCCCCAATAAATCGCGCCACATCTGCACATCACGGGGGATAATCGGTTCCAGATCGCATCCTGACGCACCCTTAAGCACAAGGGTTAAATCTTCGGCATGAGACACCGAAACCGTCTCGTTATCGCTTAATTCGGGCTTGCCATCCCCCCGACGCTGAATTACACTAGGGGATGAGGTTAACATCCCTAAACTGCGATCGCTTCTGACTCGTCTTTCTACCGTTGCATCCCGATCGAGAATTAAAGTTAAATCGACATTAGGCATCATCTCCTTGATCTTTCGTTCTAAATAACAGGGTAAAAGGGCTGGAATCCAGGGATCTTGAGGATTTCTGTGTTTAATCACCTTTAATTCCAATCCTTGCCACACTTCTAAGAGATTGCCATCGTTATTGAATACCTCAAGATCATAGACAAAGGTATCTCCTTGATGCAGTCTTTCTTTGGCTGAAACAAACTGATTTTCGCCTAAATTGACAGAATATACCGTTAAGCGTTCTATGCCAGTGGGTAAAATAGTGGCATGGGGAACACAAGCTTGTAAAGCATGGATAACGGCATCTCTTGCCCCTGCATCGCCTAAAATCAGGGATTGAGGTAAATAACGACTAAACCAAGCAGTTTTTTGCTCAATGTTAATTTCTGCAATACATTCGGTTGCTTTGAGATGAGAATAACCCTTAATTCGTTGAAATCTTGCTTTATGGAACAATAAATGACCATATAAGTCCTTATCTGGGTTAATTTGAGGGTTATTTTTTCCTTCTTTAAGGGGGACAGGGGGAATCAATGGACGACAGTCTGGCACCCCCACAGAAGAATGGCTGATGATGGCTTCAAAATGATCGATACTAAACCCTGTATTGGCACAGCGAATAACGGCCTTAACCTTTCCAGAATCGGTGATTAAGGTAGCAATTTGTATCTTTAAGGGTTGATCGGCAGAAACCACGATCGGACGGTTAAATTTAACCGATTCAAACCTTAATCCTCCAGTTTCCCCCTTGTTAAGGGGGACGGAAGGGGGATCTTGGTTTTCCCCCTTGTTAAGGGTTTGATCCTCCTTCCTTGCTAAGGTGGGGAGTAATGCAGTGGCCACCTGCGCGATCGCTTCTAACCCCAGGACACCGGGGAAAATGTATTCTCCTTGATAAACATGATCTTGTAAATAAGGATCATTGTCTAAGGATAATTCTGCTTCAGTAATCAGTTCAATTCCCGTGTAATGAACTTTCTTTGTCTCTAAAAAGCGTAAAAAAGATAATTCTTGCGGTTTTAAGCTTAAAGTCGGCGGTTCACCAAAACGCCCGGCGATGATGACAGAGGCAGTGGTTAGGGATTGATTTAAAAGTAAATGTAAGTATTTAATGCCAATATCGGGAGAAATAGGGGTAATACCTTCATTTCTTAGCTTTTCAACTGTTCCTAAACGTTCTCCCATGCCAATACCGGACCAAACCGACCATTCTAGGTTTAAACAGCGACAATTAGGGTATTTTCGACTAAATTCCCCTACAATATTCCCTAACCATTCATTGGCTAACCCATAGTCTGCTTCTCCTTTCAATCCAGTCTCGGCAATAATTGAACCGAAGGTGATTAAATAGTTGAGAGAATCGGGGTTAATTTCCGTTAAGATATGTTGCAAACCCTTGACTTTTGGAGCTAAAGTTGCTATGAAATCTTCTGGTTCGAGATGTTGAATTAATTTCGGTGTATTAACCCCTGCACCGTGTAAAATTCCCGTAATTTCTCCTAAATTTTTCTTAATTTCGGCGATAGTTTGCTGAACTGACTCAGCATCACTGACATCACAAGAATAATAATGGACTTGGATGTTTGCAGACTTCATTCTTGCTAAATTTTCGGCTAATTCTCGGTTATCTTCAGGTTGAGAACGTCCTAAAATCGCTAAGGTGGCTTTATTTTCTTTAGCTAAGGATAAGGCACATTCTGAGGCAATACCTCTCCCTCCTCCCGTCACCAAAAGAAGCTCCTTGATTTTGCTTTTATTTGACCTTTTTAGGGCTTTTTTCTGCTTAGGGTTATCGGTATCTTTTTCTAACCCTAACAAGTTTAATTGACGAACAAACCGTTTTCCGTTTTCATCATAATAAACTTCTGTATAGCTATCGGTTGCAGTGATTTCTGAGAGAATGATATTAACTGCATTGGGATGATGAAAAGGAATATCAATCACACAGGTGGGAATTTGACGATTTTCTAGATAAAAAGTTCTCGCAAAGGACGCATATCCTCCTCCTTGTTGAATCAAAATCAAGGGTTTTTTCTCTTTTATAGATAATTTTGCTCCTTTTAAAAGCAAACCAATTTCTGATTCATCAGGATAGGGTTTTAAACAAATAATGATCCCTTTTTCCTGCTCATGCTTTAAGGTGGGTTGTAAAACAGATAAGTTAGGTAATAAAGGATGATCAGCATGGGCGATAATATGCCAATTTCCCGCTTTTTCTCGATTTATTTGCTTTTTATCTGATTTAATTAACGGTTTTTCGATTAATTCAACCGTAAACGCACGCAGCCAATTATCAACACCCATCGGGATTGATTCTTGAGGAATTTGGGAATTATTTTTGCCTAATTCTTCTAAAGCTGCTGCTAGATCCTGAATAGTTGCATTGGCATAATCTGTCGGTGAATGGGGAGGAGATAAGTCTAACTGACGCGCTGCTTCGATCACTAATTGACTGACACTGATAGAATTAAGGTGCAGATCCGCCAACAAGCGATGATGATTTTCAATGGTTTCTAGGGGTAATTCTGTTTTTTGTGCCACCAATTGACGAATAACTTCAATTTTTGAGGTTTGAGGTTTCAGGTTTGAGGTATTAGGTTTGAGGTTTTGGCTATGATTAGGTAATAAAAGATCAATATTCTCTACTTTTGCCTGTTGACTTTTGCCCTTTGCCTTGATCTCACATGGATTGCCAATAAAATGGGGTTGATAGTCTAAATTAAAGGGACGACTAAATCTATCTTCAAATAACCCTTGATAGTTAACCTTGACACCATTAACAAACATTACTGCAACCGTTTTCAATAACCCTTGTAAAGACTCACTACTGCTATCGAGAGAAATTACGGGAATATCCGTTATATCTGCCACTAAACGGCTTAATATTGAACCAGAACCCACTTCAATGAATAAATCAACCTCTTTCTCTGCTGACTTGACTGCATCGATGAAGCGCACCGGTGAGATCATTTGTTCTAATAAAAGCGAGCGCCAGTCGGTATTTAATGGCAATTTTTCGCCCGTTACGGTAGAAATAACCGTTTTTTCCAGGGAATTTAAGGGATAAGTTTGTAAATAATCTTCTAAGGGTTGCACGGCCGGGGCCACTAGGGGAGAATGGAAAGCGTGGGAGACAGGCAAATAAACGGTTTTAATGCCTTGATTTTGGGCTTTTTCAACAACATCTTTAATCCCTAAGGCCTCTCCTGAGATTATTGTCTGATAGGGTGAATTTAATCCCGCAATCTCAACGATACGTCCATTTAATAAACTTTTAACCGTTTCTGCATCGGCGTTAATGCTGGCCATTCTACCTGTTGGGTGGCCCAGTTGTGCCATTGCTTGACCGCGAATTTTAGCTAGATTAATTAATTGAGTCTTATCATAGGCATTTGCCCAAAATAAAGCGCATAATTCCCCTAAACTGTGTCCTATGGCTAAATCTGCTTTAATATTTAAGTTTTCTAGGAGTTGTAACCCCCCTAGGCAAGCCGTAACGATCGCCGGTTGAGCAATATTCGTCACCGTGTTATCCTTACCCTTGGCTAACTGAGCCTTGTTATATAATTGTTTAATCACAGGAAAACGTCTTTCCCAGAGTCCCCCATGAAGATAAACTGGTGCGGATTGCCCCGGAAAGAGAAAACCTATTTTATTGATCTGTTTTTCGTGATTGGTAAAGATATTATCTAAATTTTGACCGGGGGGGATCAACGAGTGCAAGCCTTGCGCTCCTACAAGGTGATTGGTTAAGCTATCGGGGGAAGATGCAATAATGGCCAGACGATAGGGTAAATGAGGATTTACCTTTTTCGCTAATTCAACGGCAAGATCCGTCATTTCTGACTGGGATATGCGAGGAACAATATTTAATAACCGATTAACCTGTGCTTGTAAGTCTTCTTGACTATTTGCACTCAATAGGAATAACTCCGCATCTTGGGGAGAATGGATTAATTTTTGTTCCTGTGGCGTTAAAGTGTGACGACGAATCTGACTTAATCCCTCTATGATAATATGACTATTAATGCCCCCAAAACCCATGGCACTCACTCCTGCCCGTAAAGGTAAGGAATTTGGCCAGATTTGCCCCTCTTTTAATACCTGTAACCTTGCCTTGTCTTCGGTTAACCGAGCCTGAGGGCGATCGCATCCCGTCACTGGTGGTAAAATTTGACGATGAACCGCCATAGTCGCCTTAATTAACCCTGCTATCCCTGCCGCCGCCTTAGTATGGCCAATATTCGCTTTAATTGAACCAATAACGGCTTTATTTACCGTATCTGGATGAATACGAGATAAAACTTCTAATTCGGTTCCATCACCCACCGCCGTTCCCGTACCATGGCCTTCAAAATAAGCTATAGTATCCCCCGTAAATTCAGCCCGTTTATAGGCGCGATTTAAAGCAAATAACTGTCCTTCCACTTCTGGGCGAGTAATTCCCCCTTTGCCATCGGAAGAAATCCCCCAACCCTGAATAACAGCATAAATCCGTTTATTTTGGGCTAGGGCATCCCCATGACGCATTAACACCAGAAAACCGCATCCTTCCCCCGGAATAAACCCATTAGACCCTTGATCATACACTTTCATCTCCCCAGAGGCTAAGGCCCCCGTTTTGGCAAAACCCACCAACTCAAAAGGGTCCATACTAATATCCACACCCCCGACTAAAGCGATATCTAAATCTTCAGCGACTAAAGCCGAACAACCATTCGCTACTGCCAGTAAAGAGGAACTACAAGCCCCATCGACGATATATCCGCCCCCTTTTAAGTCAAAATAATTACAAATTCTCCCCGCTATCGTATTCGCGAGATTTCCCGCTAAAGACTCCTCTCCAATCGGTTCAAAGGGTTCTTTAAAGCGATTTTCTAATTCATTTAAGAAAATTTGCCGTTCTTTGTCCGATAATCCTTGTTTTAATAATTGTTCTTCTACCCTATGACGCACATAGGGCCAACGCAATCTTAGGGTATTAGCCCGCGATAACTCGCCTGTGAGAGTATTTCCCAGTAAAACCCCGGTTGTTTCTTTATTTAACCCCTTTCCGTCGGGAAATCCGGCATCATTCAACGCCTGAGACGCAATATCTAACGCTAACCAGTGGGCTAAATCAGCCGAACGAAAGGTACTCCCCACCACTTTATAAGCAATGCGATCGAATTCATAGCCCTCAATAACGGCAGCTTGAGTCGAATAAATGACATCAGGGGCGCTTTTATCGGGAGAATAGTAGTCACTTAACGATAATCGCTCTGAGGGAAAGCGACGAAATGCCCGACGCTGAGACAGGACATTTTCCCATAATTCCTGTGGAGAATCGGCATCAGGATAAAGACAAGCCATGCCAACAATAGCAATTTGAGGAGAAGCTTTCATAGTCAATGACCAGGAGAATGTTACTGTAGGGGCGTAAGGCTTACGCCCTTTTCATTTGTAGTTTGTAGCTAAAAGCTGTAGGGTGGGCTTTGCCCACAAAAACCGCATAATATATTGGTTAAGGAGTTGATAAAATGCCGGAAGCCTGTACTAGGGGTAATTTTGCTTTTAAGGGTTCAACCGCTAATATCAACCCTCTGAAACAACACACCAGTGTCAATCCGAAAAACATCCCAAAAACAACATGAAAGGACATCAAAATGCCATAAGCAACGGCTACAGATGCCCCGAAAATTATCTGCTCACGGGGGTTAATTGGTGTTGTTCCCGGATCCGTTACCATATAGAAAGTAAAGAGGACAAAAGCCACCCCTGTCATGGGTAATAGGGCGGGGATTAACGCTGTGTGAAAGATAGCACTTCTGAGGATTGCTTGTAAGATAAAAGCCCCTAACCATCCCGCAATTAAAGGCAATTTACGAGTAAAACGGGCATTTAAAAACGTTCCCGTACAAACAATTAAGACGGGTAAAATCCAATCTGCCCAACCGCTTAAATTCTCGGTAAACTGATAGGGGGGCGCGATGCCAATCCAAGGAAATAAGAGTAAGGTAACGCTAATACCAAAATTAGAAGGATTGAGAAAATGACGGGTTTTATCCGCCACTTTTAACCGAAAAATTGCTTTAGATCCGATAGCCACCGCTACTGCAAACATAATCGGAAATAAACGCTCATTAGCATAGAGTAACATAGCGATCGCTAATGAGGTAATATGGGCAGAAAGCAGAAAATCGACAAACTGACCGATACTTCCTAAATATCTAGGTTTAAAGCTATTTACCCCAGCATCAACGCTTTCTAATAATAATTCTACGCTGTAACCTGTTGCTAAAGCCACCAGAGGTTGCGCCCAAGATTGTTCAAATCCGAGGACAGTATGACCTAAAATATTGAGAAAGGTAATCGCTATGGCAAAGCGTCGTAATCCTGCTAAACGGTTAGGTTGATAGGAAACCGTAGAACGCTCTACTGAAGAGCTAAAATAGGGAAGATTAAATAATTGAGTGGTCGTCATGGTTATTGTTGAAGATGAGTTAAAGGAAATTATCTTTCCCAAAAGTGATTTACTGAGTGATGAACCCCCTATGGAAACAGAGTTACATCTGCGTCAATTGATGCTTTTGATCCAATCACTAGAGTTATTATGGAAAGACCGCCAAGATTTCTATGCTTTTGGTAATCTGACTATTTATTACAGCCCTAATCAACGAAAATCAGAATATTTTAGGGGTCCTGATTTTTTTGTGGTTTTGGGAGTAGCAAGAAAACCGCGTAAAAGTTGGGTAGTGTGGGAAGAAGAGGGGAAATATCCCCAGGTCATCATCGAGATTTTGTCTGATTCAACGGCAGAAACTGATAGAGGTTTAAAGAAAGAAATTTATCAGGAAACTTTCCGGACTCCTAATTATTTTTGGTTTGATCTCACCAGTTTAGAATTTAAGGGGTTTCAGTTGATGGCAGGAAAATACGAAGAAATTGCAGCGAATGAACAGGGCTGGTTATGGAGTCAACAGTTAGAATTATTTTTAGGGATTCATCGGAAATTTTGGGTCTGAAACCCCGCCGTTCTAGGTTGGCTTTACGTTAGAATTAAAAGGCCAGTCTCGAAAACCAAGTGGACGGCGCAGCACCTTGAAAACTCGGCTTAGGGGGTTCCGACCAGAAAAGCTTGG
>NZ_JASJFB010000895.1:0-2000 GCF_030065455.1 Microcystis sp. M53602_WE12
AATAGATTTGTTTGTCTTTAAATTTAAAGGCTGATTTGGTAAATTCGGCACTTCCTCCTTGATGTTTTTTCTTAAAGTTAGGATACTTAGTACGACCAGCAAAGAAGTTAGTAAAAGCTGTTTGTAAATGTCTTAACCCTTGTTGTAAAGGTACACAGCTTACTTCATTGAGAAAGTCTAATTCTTCTTGCTTTTTCCAATCGGTCAACATTGAAGAAGTTTGAGCATAGCCTACTCTTTCTTGCTTTTCGTACCAAGCTTGTGTTCTGAGATGGAGAGCTTTGTTGTAAACTAATCTTACACAGCCCAATGTGCGCCGCAATAGCGACTCTTGTTCGGGTGTTGGGTAAAATCGAAACGAGTAGGCTTTTTCCATGTCTCACATTTTAGCATATATTTCGTAAATGTGCTAATATTTAACAGTAAAGCCGTCGTAGAACGACGGGGTTTCAGACCCAAATTTTCGATGACTTTTGGCAGCAGCCTCGGTTTAGTTCTGTTAGTCTTTTGTCTGTTGATTCTCTGGCAGATTCGACAGATTCTCTTATTATTATTGATGGCGATTCTTCTGGCTCAGATTTTAAATTTGGCTGTGACTTGGTGGCAGCGTCATCACCTCAAGCGTTCCTACGCCCTAATTATCACTCTTTTTGGCTTCTTTATTGGTATTATCGGTATTTTTGTGGGGATTATACCCGCTTTAGTCCAACAATTTCGCCAATTATTTAGTTTATTACCCCAAGCTATAGAAAGACTCTGGGGACAAGTCCATAGTCTTGAGGATTATCTCGATCCTAGTCTGGCCAGTGTCTTACCGGACTTTAAAACACTGCTCGCTCAATTACAACCCCTGATTAACCAAATTGCTGGGCGGGGTTTAAGCATTTTTTACGGTACTTTCGGCATTATCCTCAGCTTACTGCTAATTGTTGCCCTGGGCTTGATGATTCTCGCCGATCCTGCCGCTTACTACCGTTGTTTTCTGCGTTTATTTCCTGCTTTCTACCGTTCTAGGGTACGATCGATCCTAGAACAGTGCGATCGAGATTTAAAAGCTTGGCTGAAAGGGATTTTCTGTCATATGTTGATTATGACCTTGGGCAGTTGCCTGGGTCTATCCCTGATCGGCATTCCCCTCGCTTTTTCCCAATCTATTCTCGCGGGATTTCTCACCTTTATCCCCAACCTCGGGCCAGTTTTAAGCACGATTTTACCCTTTTCTATCGCCCTTCTGGAAGCTCCCTGGCAACCCTGGGCGGTTTTACTACTCTACAGCAGTATTTATCTGTTAATTCAATATTTCGACCGTCATTCACCGCTGCCCATTTTAACAGTGCGGTCGCTCAAGCTCTTACCCGCTTTTACCCTGTTGGCCCAGTTGTTTTTCGCCTCGATTTTTGGCTTTTTAGGGCTATTTCTGGCGGTTCCCCTGACTCTTATCGGTCGTATTTGGCTCAAGGAAGCTTTGATCGAGGATATTCTCAATCATTGGCGGACTGGGAATAAAAAATCTTAAACTGGGGATCTAGGATTCGAACCTAGGAAATGGCGGGACCAAAACCCGCTGCCTTACCGCTTGGCTAATCCCCATTGGACAGACCTTTTTAATATTAGCATTTATCTCCCCGGTTTTGTCAAGAAGTTTCTAAAAATTTTTTGCTGACTATAGCATCCGAGGGTAGAATCGGGAAGCTGCCTGAGCCTCAAACTAAGCTATAGTGGGAACTACTGGTCTGTCAAGTTGAAGTTGACCCAGACAATCATTGTCAAGCTGTACCCTTAACAAGAGAGCAGTCAAACTAAGTCCGTCTGAGGTGAACATCTCAAGCACGGTTCTGAATGGGAGGGGAGGTCGGCGATAATCTGATCAGTGGAGATTGTTAAGTAAACAGTGATGTTTCCCCATGACGGATTTAATTCTACAAAATCGTTACAAAGTCTTGCGATTAATTGCCGATGGTGGTTTCGGAGAGACTTTTTTGGCAGAAGATAGCCAAATG
>NZ_JASJFB010000420.1:0-1297 GCF_030065455.1 Microcystis sp. M53602_WE12
ACAGTGCCATCATCTGCTCCATGGGGTGAGAACAAGCATGAAGGGCAAAACGGGTGTTAAATCGATCGGCACCGGTGGTGGGTAAACGACTCCAATGTCCCTCATGAATTCCTACAGCCATGTCCAAATCCTCGCAGGCCGCCCAAAAGGGTTCATAGGCTGGATCGCTCAAAATTCTGCCTTTAACGGGATTAGGGCGCAAAAAAACCGCCTTCCAGCCCAAGTTTGCCATGCGGTTTAGCTCTTTGACCATATCTTCGGGATCATGTTGATTGACTGCAGCCACTCCTTTCAGTCTAGCCGGGTCATAGCTACAAAATTCTTCATATAACCATGTATTGTAAGCACGGACAAAAGCCCCCATCACTTCAGCAGGTAGGCTATCAATGGCAAATAACCACAGTCCGTAATTAGGATAAATAAAAGCCACATCTATGCCCATTTGTGTCATAGATTGAACATGGGACTCTGGGTTATAGCGATTGAGATAAGCATGGGGATGAGCTTGCATCATCTGCTTATTCCCTTCTGCTTGGACTTGTGGGGAGATTTTTTGACTAATCGGTTCTCCTTTGATTTTCATGTCAGCAGAAGGAGCAAATTCCCTAAATTTAGGTTCTAGGTATTGGCCCCACATTGCGGGGGGTTCAATGACATGGGAATCAGCATCAATAATTTTGTACCCGTTGAGCATAGAGGTTTTTTGGCAATTTTCTACCTAAATTATATTTGATTGGGAAAAAGCGATCGCTTTTTTGCGGCTTTCTTTTCATCCCCTAAAACTCCATGGATTGATTGGGTTAAACTTGATACAACACTTTATTAAACTTAACGAATGGAAGCGATTGAATTTAAAATGATTCTTCATCATGGCACAGTTGTCATTCCCCCTGAATATTCCTCTAAGTGGGAAGGTAAGGCGATTCGTGTGATACTTTGCGGGGTGAAGTCATTCGCTTGATTTCTGCTCGTCGTGCTACAAAACAAGAGAGAAAAACTTATGAGAAAGGAATATGATTTTTCTAAAGGAAAACGAGGGGCGCTCATTTCCTCTCAGGGAAAAACACACATTACCATTTATCTAGATGATGAGATTCTAGCTTATTTTCGAGAACAGGCTGAAACCGCAGGAATGGGTTATCAAACCCTAATTAATGAGGTTCTTCGTTACTTGGTATGGTTCGATAGGGGGGCATAAATCGACTAAATCCTTATCTGGCAAGAGACTTAATTGATTAGTTCGCTCTAGATAAAAAACAATTGACAAAAATCGCTAAATGCCTTTCTCTATAAGGGT
>NZ_JASJFB010000043.1:0-8852 GCF_030065455.1 Microcystis sp. M53602_WE12
ACCTGAATTTTACCCCCGATCACTCCAATGGCTGGCACTTTTTGAGGGGAAAAAAGTCCAAAAGTCTTATCCAACAAGGTTTTTAGATTTATTCAGCAGACCCTAAGTAGTCGTGCAAAATTAATTTCCTAGTCGAGACGGGAGACGGGAGACGGGAGACGGGAGACAGCTATTAGGGATCGGATTTGAGTTTTCAGTTCACTGTTTCCTCACACCAGAAGTCTGACGGAGTAGTGGCTTAGATGTGTAATGAATTTTGCTTAGGTACTTAAGACAATCTTATCCTAAAAAGATATTAACAACGGTTCTAACTTAATTTATGGGAACACCTGTCTCATTTTCGAGGTTTGCAAGTTCAACAAGATTATCATGTTATCAATCTTTGGTAAGTGTCAGTGGAATAGGTTTTTAATCAATCTCTTAACTCTCTACTGCGTTTTACCCCCATTAATAGCTGTTTTAGAACAATTGCCTTGGTATCAAGAACTTTTAAACCGAGGGCGTAAACAAGACCCAATTAAAGGTATAGCATCAGGAGATAAGTTCATATATCGGATAGTTCGGAACTAATTCGTTTAACTGGCCATGGAGCAAATAGTTGATTCCAACTTTCAATATTAAGAACTAAGCAAATTTCATAGAACTTTCGCTTCCATCGAGGAGTTTCTCTCCCCATTGGGGGTAATTTTTCCTTAATTTTATCTGTCAAATTAATTAGTAGAGCTTGGTCTAAAGTGACTAAGCAAATATAACGAATTGGTTTGTTAACTTCATTCTCAGCCCAACGATAAATAAAAGAATCTATAAATTTTTGAGCAAATGTATCGGCTAATTCCCCTTTTTCTAGCTGTTTCAAAAACTTTTCTTTTCCTTTTGTTTGAGCATTAGGATTACTGGGATCTTTTATCTCAATAAAAATTAATGTTTCCTCAATCTCAACGATGAAATCCACTCGACCCATTTGACCAATACCATGATAATTGGGTAGATTGGCATCCATTTGGTCAAACACGAAACCATTTAATGCGTCTGTAAACTCTATACTTAGATCACCTTCTGTTAACGTTAATCCCATTTAATTTAGCTCCTTAAATATTGTTTAAGTTGTTCATTGGTTAAATCCGTATAAGTATCTGAAATTCGGTTCGGGTAAATTTCTAGATATTCATGGGTGCTATTAACCCTTAATTGATTATTTTCCTGATCCCGATAAAGACTATGATAAGTAATCTTATCATCTTTCTTTTCATCAATTAGTAAATCAAACCATTTTAAAAAAACATAATCATGAGTAGCCACTATAACTTGTTGACCATTACGAGATAATTCTAGTAAAATTTCTACCAATAGCCTCATTAATTTAGGGTTAATATTTCCTTCCGGTTCATCCCAGAATAATGTCCCACTCATCCCCGGTTGAATTGCACCCGTTTCTAATAACCTAGATAATACTCCCATCTTGCGAAAACCTTCAGCGATTGCATTAACAGAATATTCTATATTTTTGACTTTAAAATTTACCCTACCTCCTCCATAAAAGATAAATTTTCCCCCACAAATATTTTTAATTTCTTCCATCGCCCATTTAGATTTTTCCTGAAGATTTTCAGACCGGATAACAGGTAAATCTAGCAGTGACCATAGATCTCGATAGGTTTCATCAAAATTCATTTGATACCTATCGTAGAGACTAAGCATTCCCTCCATAAAAGATAAAGATTCTTGAGCAGGAATAAAAACTGGAGTTTGTTGGTATTGCTCATAATTTTTATTCTCGATAATATGCACAGATTGGGAACTCTTAGAAAAACTAATTTTCAGCGTTTGCTCTAGGGAAAAGTTAATAGTACATTCTGCCCTTTCTTCTGCTCCCGTGTGATAAAGTTTTCCTAATTTATTATTTAAAGGAAGAAAAAGACGAATTAACCGCTCGGTTAAAAAATCCCTTAAATCAGACTCCTCCATCTCCGATGGCTGTTTAAACAGTTTATACCCAGAACTAAGGGCATAAGCAACTTTTAACAAATGAGTTTTTCCCGTCCCATTTTCTCCAATAATGACGTTAATCTTCGGAGAAAAATCAATTTTTAAACGTCGAAAAGCTGTAAAATTTCTCAGTTCTAATGATGTAATCATCTTTTCATCTCAATCAAGAAATCGGTAATCTCTATATCGTGGTAAATAGTTCCCACACCCCACACCCCACTTCTCAAATTTGAATCCGTTTACCTTCCTTAATTTCTGCTATTAAAGCCTCACGCATTGCCGAGAGATACTCCTCCACATCCGCCTCATCTGCCAGCCATGCCTTGCCAAAATTAATCTTAATTGTCTGACTGGGTATATATTGAGTTTCTGACTCCTTAACCCGACGGGTTGCCTGGGAAGAAACCCCATCAACCCCCGTCAACTTAGTCATTTTTGAGAGTAACCGAGGATAGGTATCCGTTTCAAACTTCTGACGGGTACTGCGAATCATAGCAATCAAATCTTCTTGAGCAATAGAATCACAACAATCCTGAAAAGATTTCAGAATTTCCTGCTGTTGCACCGGAGAAAGTTGGGAAAACTCGGCCATTTTACCCATTCGCTCTTGTAACAACCCGATTTCTTCCTGTGCTTGTTCCACTTCCTTGGTAACTTCGCTAGAAATTTCTGCCTCTACCGACTCTATTAACCCCTTTACCTGCTGCATCCGGCTTCCTTTAAAGCATTGGGTATCCGTGAGAACTGTTCTCAGTTGAGATAGATTATCGCTGTTGATATAACTAAAATTGGGCTTTTGAGTCTCTAATAACAGTTTAGCCCGATCATAAATCCGTTTTTGTTCCCCCTGCATAAAACTCAGAATCGGCTCTATTACATTCTCTTTAAGATCTAATAACTCATCCTCTCGTTCGGTTAAATCGGTAAGATACCAATCATAAGGCTGATTACATACATCATTCAGGGTTTGTCGAGCCGGTTCTAAAGCCGATAAAAAAGGATATTTATCCATTTCTGAGAGTGTTTCTCGAATCAATTGGCTGAGTTCCTTAAATGCTGCTTGCGTTTTCTGATAAATAGCTTTAGGTTCATTATCTCCACAGGGTTGAGCAAAAAATTCCTCATAAAAATCCTTAAGTTTTCGTACCTGTGAAGAGGTAAATTTCTGTTGTGGCTGTAGTAAAATATTACTATAATTACGGGACTTACAAATAGCCTCAACTAATGCCCCTCCTTCCAACAAATTGCCCTCTCTTTCCACTTTTAGCTTACCTCTGGCGCACAGTTTGGCAACCATACATAAAATCGCCCCCTCACTCCACCCATAGGGTTTACGTTGAAAATTATCGGTTAGAGACTTCATAGATGTCCTTAACCCCTTTTCTTTATCCTTTTGAGTAAAGTTAAAAACCTCTTTTTCTGGTTCACTTAAATCCTTGAGATCATTACTAAATAAACCCTCTTGAGACGGTTCTAAAAAGTGCTTAAATTGTTCGACTTTATAAGTCACTCCCCCTAACATTTGAAAGTTATGATACACCTCGGCAATTAATTTCTGAAACCCTAAAATAATTCTACTTTGAGCATCACTACTGCCAATCTCTAACTCCCTTCCCGATACAAATAACTTAGCCTGTCCTAATAAACTTTTCAGACTGTTTTTAATCTTTTCGTAATTTTGTTGATTGCTTTGATTTTTTTGATTCAAAATACTTTTAACTTCTTCCTGATGAGTGACAGATATATTCTGTTGAACATACTTTTCTGTTCTTTTATACATGGTTAAATCTTTCATTAAAGGCTGATTAGAAGGGATAATAACTAATAACTCATCCCGTCCCATATTCTCCATCTGTAGGGCTTTTTCTTGCTCATGTTGCCAGAAAAAAGGAGTGATGATTTGAATACTTAACTCGTATTCTCGTTTATAAAGTATTCCATCAATCTTACGGGAGAATTGATAATCTTGTGTCCCCTCTTGATTGCGAATTTTTGCGGTTTTGAGAATCTCCTCAAAAATTAAATTATTTAAGGCATCTAAAATCCTATTATCTTCTAATTCTGTATTTTTAATCTCCTGCTCAATGTCTTTTTCCTTGTCCGTTAAATACTCATACAAGTCCCCCGTTCTCTGAATGTAGGTTTGATGTTCAAGCAGGTTTAACCCTTCCTGAACTCGATTTTGTAGGTGGGAAATATCCTGTTCAAATTCCTCTAACATCAGGATAGATAAATTCTGTAAATTAGCCTTAAATCCCTCTACATATTTAACTAGAAATAATGCCTTGAGAAGACGCACGGCAAAAGGATTATTAAGATTATCTTCCGCTAAAGTAATACCACTCTGAATATTAGATTTCAACGTCGATCTAATTCCTTGAAACATTAAATCAAATGTAGCTAGATGACCAATTTCTTGCCCCTCAATTGCTATTACCACCTTACGGAAAACCGCCAACATTGAGCGTTCCCCTACCGAACTATGTTTTCCTTCAAAAGCACTATGTATAGATAATCCTCTAATAGCAGACTGGAAAAGGGTAAACTGGTAGGGAATAAAAGGATAACAATCGATAAAATGGTTTCTATCTTGAAAATTACGGAAATCCCTTGAGCCATCGGAAAAGCGAAATAAGGTAGGTAAATTATGCCGTTGTTGCTCATAAATCTGCCCGAGTATTCTAACACCATCCTCATTTTTTGTCAGCAGACGTTTCTGAATAACTTCCGCCACATCCCGGCTGGTTAATTTCATGCGATTAGCAAAACGATCTTGAATTTTAGAAAAATCCTTAGTTCGATGATTTCCCATTTCTCCTAATACCGTTTCCATGTCTTCCTGAGCGGTGACAATCACCCAAGAACGTCCCTGACATTTTGTGGCTAAACTCTCGGCAATGGTTTGTAAATTGGTCATTAATTTAACATTATCCGCAATGTATTGTCCCACCTCATCCACAAAAAAGTTTAGTCTAAAATTAGAGGATTTCTGTTCAATAAATGCTTTTACCTCTTGGGAAAAATCATCAATGGAAAGTTTATAATCCTGACGATATAAATCGAGAATATTGGTGGAATTTTCCACCGATGCACCGGTCACTTTTCCATAGGCGATCGCAATATTTTTTCTTTCTAAAATGACTTGTTCCCGTCCCCTTTCCCAGGGTTTACCAGCAACGGATTCATACTCAGTTTTAAAAGCAGTATATAACCCCCGCTCATCTAATTCTTTTTCAAACTGAGCAATATAGCCCTGTTTTCCATAATAACCCCGCGCTTCATTGAAAACCTTGCTAAAAACTGATAATAAAGCATCAAATTCTGTTTTACTGGTGACATCCGCCTTTTGATCGATATTAAATAAAATACTTTGAGCAGGAATAGCAACGGCTTTCCTTAAGTCTCTTTTAAGAATTTCATTGTTCCGACATTTGGGTAAAAATTTTTCAATTGCTTGGCTATTTTCGAGCCAGCGATCCTCTAACAACAGGGCCAATATTTTTAATAAATGGGACTTACCAGAGCCAAAAAAGCCCGATATCCAAACCCCATTAACTCCTGTATAATTGTTATAAGCTGACAAAAACTCCTCTAGGCGTTTTTCAACCTCGCCGGTAAGCACATATTCTTCTAGTTCAACGTGCAGACTCGCCTCATCATTGGCATCCGCTTTGATTACCCCTTCCATAGGACGACTAACTTGTTTCTCAAAAATTCTACTTAACTGCATAATTAGTTCTCCCTTAAACTTGGTACTCGTAAATGTTAAAAGCTCGATAATATTTGTCATCTCCTAAGAGTCCAAATAAATTGAGAGAGGCTCCCGACTCTAGGGAATAGGTGTAGGCCCCCGGAAAAAACATTACCGTCGGTTGGTTGTTGTTCGTGGTTTGGAGGTTATTAAGAACATTATGGGAACGAATATAGGGAAAAATTTGACCAACGCCCCATAAAAACAAGATATCAAACGGATTTTCGGCAATTTTTTCGCCTAGGGCTGGAATTAAATGACTCTCCGAATCTAACACATTTTGTAAAAGCTCTTTCAGTTCCCCTTTAGATATCGAGGATTCTATATCGAGAATTTGCTCAAATATCTGCCGTTCCCTCAATAAGTCAAGACAGAGCTCATAAAGATTGATCTCTAATATGCGAATCCCTTTTTGATGCAACTGACTAACCAGTTGCTTTTGCAGACGTTCCATTTCAACAGTGTCTTGAGGTGGGTAAGGACAGATAAAAAAAGGAACTTCATTGCCAATTCCCTGTTTTTTGAGAAATCGCTCTGCTGACAGAACCGATAATAAATATTCAAATCTTTGGTTGATTGCTATTGTTTCAAGAGAAGACATCCAAATTTCGCCCATCTTGTCAATAATATTAGTATGCCCATTTTATCTGAATGAGAGTCAAAATCGGCTCTCTTATTCTTTGTGTGATCAGTTTAACTTACTATAGAAGCGATCAATCTTTGTGTCCTCTGTGTCTGGAGTGGTTCCTTCCACCCCCTCGCTAGGAGGAATGTATCTGAGAATAAATTTTACCCACCAAATCCAAGAGAACCAAAATCCTGGCTTGCTGCCTACAATTTCAGGTGATTAAGGGCTAAATTCCGTTGTTGGAGAGCTAATTGATGGCTAGGCTCTAGTTGTAGGGTTTGGTTAAAGGAAACCACTGCTTCCGAGAAACATTTTAACTTGTAGAGACAACAACCCCGTTGATACCATGCCTCAGCCTTTTGGGATTGTAACTGTAAAGCCTTATTATAAGCGGCGACCGCTTCACTGAGTCGCTCTAATTCCCGTAAAGCTTCACCTTTGCTAAACCAGACATTAGCATCGGATTTAATGGCCAGGGCTTGATTATAAGCCGCTAGACCTTCCGCATAATGTTGCATCCGACATAAAATCATGCCCTTGTAATGCCATGCTTCCAGATAATCTGGCTGCAGTTGAATCGCCTTATCCCAAGATGCGATCGCATCACTGATTTGTCGTAAATTAGCTAAAGCGATGCCGCGATAAAACCAAGCCCGAGCATTATTAGTCTCTAATTGAATTACCTGATTAAAAGACCCTAAAGCTTCAGGAAAACGCCCTAATCGTTGCAAGGCCAGACCGCGATTATACCAAGCATTGACAAAATTGGGCTTTTTCCGCAGGGACTGCTGATACAATTGAACTGCTTCGCGATGCTGCCCCAAATCGAGATGCGCGTTACCGCGATAAAACAAATCCTCTGCTGAAATTTCCAGCACTAAAGCTTGTTGTTGACGCAATTGCAGTAACTCTTTTATGGCATCTAAAACTTCTGCTGCCGAGGGAAAGCGTTGGCGCCAGTCATAACGGGTCATTTTATCGATAATAACTGCTAGATCATCTCTAACATCGGCCTGATCGCGCCAAGCGATTTCTCCGGTTTCGGCATCTTCGGGCAATTGCGTCGGTTTGAGACCGGTTAAGGCTTGAATAGCGATGATTCCCACGGCATAGACATCGCTAGACAATCGCGGTTTATTTTGCGCCTGTTCACTAGGCATATAACCAGGGGTGCCAATCCCAATGGACACACTGGTCTGTTTTGCTTTTAGCCATTGAGTCCCCACTTGTTTGACTCCGCCAAAGTCGATTAAAACTAGCTTGCCCTCTTGGCGACGGATAATATTATGGGGTTTGATATCTCGGTGAATAATATTATTTTGATGGACAAAAGCGAGAACTTCCAAGATATCTTTTAATAACTGAATTACCTGACTCTCTTCTAAACGCTTACCCTTAGAGATTTCCTGACTAAGATCGTGACCATCGATAAATTCTTGAACGATATAAAAAGACTTATTTTCCTGAAAACTGGCGAAAAATTGCGGTATTTGAGGGTGATGGCCGAGTTTTTCCAAAGCTCTGGCCTCACTCTCAAATAATCCTATAGTAACTTCGTTAACCACTTGGGTGATTAACTGTTTGACCACACATTGAGGACGGCCGGGGCGATAGTTATCTTGGGCTAAAAAAGTTTGACCGAAAGCCCCTTGACTTAGGGGTTTAATAACTTGGTAACGTCCCCCGATAATTAGTTTCATGGTAGCGATAGCATTATCTTTGCCCTAGATCAGCTTGATGGGACGGTTAACAGCCAAAGGGGTTAACTTGACCAAGCCCATCTTGCCAGTTAATTGATATATTACCAAAAAATTGGGTTTAAAGCCTCGCCCTTTTAGGGCGACTTGATCTGATGTATGATATTAAGAATAGGCGGCCGGGTAAGCAACCGCTTAAAAAACCCAGTCATCAACCGATGAACGCACCTTGAAAACTAGAGTTATGGGGTTCTATAGGGGAATGCTCCTATAGGTAAAAATTCTCAGCACCAAGTACCAAAGAAACCAATTATTTTAGAGGTTTTGAACTGTATCGTAGGGGACCCCGAGAACAGGCTTCTGTAAGGGAGCGAAAGTCTGAGGAGAGAACCACCTCTGGGTAGGATTTCGCCAGGAATCTAATTCAAGTGGACTCGTTGAGCCAGAAATTCACAGCAGTGATGCTAGAAGAATCCACGTCCGTTTACGGCGTGGGGTATGTCAAATCAATTGTCGTCAGAAGCGGGTAACGCGACTCGAACGCGCGACATTCACCTTGGGAAGGTGACGTTCTACCACTGAACTATACCCGCAAAAGTCTCCCTAATCATAGCATTGACCCCCCAGCCAGAGCAACTGCCCTAGGCTATTTTCAGCAATTCCAAATTCAAACGGTAGTGTAGGATACAGAATTGATTTCGCTTCTGTCCCTCAAAATAGAGTGAACGAGTTGCCCATTGGGTTTTGCAGGAATGGAAGTCCAAGATTTGAGTTTTATAGGGATGCTGAG
>NZ_JASJFB010000564.1:0-7801 GCF_030065455.1 Microcystis sp. M53602_WE12
GACTTGGGCGAATAACTGCTGAAAGTAATCATAAAGCAGTTTTGGCCGATCGGACAAGACGGCTAGGGGTGTATCGGAACCCATGGAACCCACTGCTTCCACTCCATCCCGGCCCATGGGGGCTAATAAAAGACGTAATTCTTCAAAAGTGTAACCGAAAGCGGTTTGCTGTTGAATTAGGGAAACAGCAGTTTCTGGTGGCGCAGTTTCAACGGCTGGTAAATCGTCTAAATTGACTAAATTTTCGTTTAACCACTGGCGATAGGGATGATCTTTGGCAATAGCTTCTTTTATCTCCTCATCGGCCACGATACGACCTTCTTTCATATCCACAAGGAACATCCGGCCGGGTTGCAGACGACCTTTAAAAGCGACGCGTTCCGGTTCAATGGGTAAAACTCCCGCTTCCGATGCCATAATTACTAGGTCATCTTTGGTGACATAGTAACGGGAAGGACGTAAACCATTGCGGTCTAACACTGCTCCCATCATCGTACCATCGGTAAAAGCGATCGAGGCCGGACCATCCCAGGGTTCCATCAAACAGGAATGGTATTCATAAAAAGCTTTTTTCTCATCACTCATCGATTCGTGGGCCGCCCAGGGTTCAGGAATCATCATCATGACAGCGTGAGGGAGAGAACGCCCCGATAAAACCATTAATTCTAGGGCATTATCAAAAATTAAGGAGTCACTACCCTCGATATTAATAACCGGCTGGATTTTTTTGATGTCTTCCCCGAATAAGGGTGAGGCAAACATCGACTGACGGGCGTGCATCCAGTTAATATTACCTCGCAGGGTATTAATTTCGCCATTGTGGGCAATATAACGGTAAGGGTGGGCGCGTTCCCAACTGGGGAAGGTATTGGTACTAAAACGGGAATGGACTAATCCTAAAGCGCTTTGAAAGTCGGGGTCGTGTAAATCGGGGAAATAGTCACCCACCTGTACCGGCATTAATTGCCCTTTATAGACAATGGTACGACTAGAAATACTGCAAGGATACCAGTAACGATTAAAGGATTGACGACTGAGGTGGGAACGTTTGCGAATAACGTATAATTTGCGTTCAAAGGCCAGATCATCGCTTAAATTGGCATCGCGTTCGATGAAAACCTGTTCGATAAAGGGTTCGGTAGATTTGGCCGAATTGCCTAAACTGGAGTTATCCGTGGGAACATCACGCCAACCGAGAACTTTTAACCCCTCTTCGGCGGCGATTTTCTCGAATTCCTGCCGACCTTTCCCGCGAATTTCGGCATCGGGGGCCGTGTAGAGCATTCCTACCCCGTATTGTCCCGCTGCCGGTAAGGTAAAACCTAGATTGCTGGTCACTTTCCGGAAAAATAGGTCAGGGATTTGGCACAAAATACCCGCCCCATCTCCGGTATTTTTTTCCGCACCGCACGCGCCACGGTGATCGAGGTTTAGTAGAATTGTTAAGGCCTGTTCAACAATATCGTGGGACTTTTTACCCGTTTTATGAACGATAAAACCGACACCACAAGCATCATGTTCAAATCGGGGATCGTATAGTCCTTGTTTCCGTGGAGTTTGATTGTTATTCATTTTGTCTGATAGCCTAGCAGTCTGGAAGGGAATGGCCTAGAGGGTGAGCCAGAGTAGCGATTCTAGGTATATCAATTCTGTATCCAGACTGGACCTTCGGTCTTATATCTTAAGGAAATGTTTCGATGTGACAAGGGTTCCTTTATGCCGAAGAGATTATTCACGAATTTTTTAGCAGCGGATCGATTAAGTCGTCGGGAATGCGGTTATGCTCGATATAAGCGTTAATTTCCTCTAGATGGTCGCTGTAATAGGTCAACGCACTGAAGACCTGACTTAACGTCAGATGGGGCATTCCTAGGGGGATTTCTTCGGGAGCGACTCCCAGACGCCAAGTTTCGACGATGGCGCGGACAGGTGTATGCGTTCCTTTGATAATTGGTTCCCCGCGTAAAATCTCGTCGTCTCGAACGATATAGAGATATTCGGTCGCTTGAACCATCGCGGTTTTCTGGAGTGGATATCGTTTAGTTTATCGTATCGATCGAACCCCCGACTATTCCCCATAAATATCGGTTCGGTTACTTCAGCCACCCGATCTCACTTGCGGCGATTGTTTCGCTCTTTCTCGCCATTTTTTTGAATTTTCTGTAATTACCTCGCACATCGATCGGGCTTTTTCCGCCGCATCCCGTGCCATTTCCAGAATTTCCTCTAGTTCCCGTTCATTTAGTCCTGTTTCTTTTTCTTCCATCACCGTAAACCCTGCAAGCGATTTTTAACCTGATCAAAAATGTCGGGGTGAAGACCGAGCGGAGCAGTTTGATTGGGAAATTTCGATAATTACAAGAGGTCGTGACGTATTTTCCCGAGTACCCGCTTCAAAATCGCCAGATCCTCCCTACAAATCCGATAAATTTCCTCTGGATCGATGTCAAAATAATCGTGGGCGAGAATATTTCTGATTCCCTTAATCTCCGACCAAGGAATTTCCGGATAGCGATTCGCTAAACTCTCTGCCATTAGCCGATCGAGTCTTCTAATATTTTCACTAATTGCGATCAACATCATACTGATGCCATCCAATCGATCGAGTCCATCATCATCGGCGATGAAATCATCGGCTTTTTGAATCCGGGTAAATCGCCGCTCGATCCGGCGGATCGCCTCTTCAAGCTCTAGTAATAACTCGAATAGAAGCGATCGATCACACATAGATAGCCTCTTGATCGATCCGTGCCTTGAGGTAAGGATTCAGAGAATCCCGATAGCGGATCACGTCCACTTCCCGTCCGAATAGGTTCTCTAGTTCGGCTTTCAGTCTGACTCTTTTAAGCAGATCGGGGGGCATACATACCACTATATCTATATCGCTCGTCGGTCGGGTTTCCTCTCTGGCTACCGAGCCGAAAATGCCGATTCGATTGATCGCGTATCGTTCCTCCAGTTCGGGTTTCAGGGTTCGTAAACGTTCCAATATCTCTTTGGCAGTGATTTTATCTACCATCTGATTTATAGCCTACTGATTTAGCGATCGATACCCTTCAGTTTAGCGCGATCAGCAACAGAAGCTATTAGGGTAGCCGAAGGAAAGTCTTCCCATAGCTATCTATAAGTGTGTTCGCATTAACTATACGGAAATTATGTTGATACACCTTATTAGAAGTGAGAGGACTACCAGTAGCAATTATCGTATTATTGCTACGTTTCCATTGTCCGTTCAGCAATACACTAAGACGAGGGTCTGATGTATCAAAGGCTTTAAATTCATAACTGCCATCCGAATGAAATATAGCCGTTATTATAATTTGATAATTGCCAGATCCGGGAGCTCTGTGATTAGTCCGTGATTGCCATCTGCCAACAATGGAAGGAGTTTGAGCTAAAATAAGTGGCACTTGGGGCGGGTTAGTCGGAAAAGACTTGACCGGGGTTGAGGCTGTCACCGAGGATCCGGTAATGGTTAGAGATGCCTCTACTTCGGAGAGGATTCCGATGGCTATCGTTGCGAGGGCGAAGGAAAGAGTTGGGAGATGGTAAGACGATTTTTTATCTAGCATTGAAGAATCTTAAATAACAATCACAGTGCCATTGTCAGCCTATTGTGTCAATCCTTGAAATATTCGTATTATTTAGGACTTGCTGAAAAAGTTTGTTGGTGGGGTTAGGAGTCAGGAGTCAGGAGTCAGGAGTCAGTAGCCGGTCGTTTCAGGCTTTGTTGCCCTCTTTTTTTGTACCAGTTTATGTACTAAAAGAAAGATAATGCCAGGTTTTTGAAGGTCTTAATCCTATATTCTTGCACTAACATCGGATTTTAACAGGTCAAAAGCCTTATTTTAAAAGGGTTTTACCATTATTCAGCAAGCCCTATTTATATCCTGTTGCTCTTTCAATTACTTGATTCGAGGTTCGGGATCGCTCCTATAATCGAAGAAATACTCGATCGCTATCTCGATCCCGTCCGATTGATTCTTTCTGCTCTCTCCCGCCATTTTTTAGAATTTTCTGTAATTACCTCGCACATTGATCGGGCTTTTTCCGCCGCATCCCGTGCCATTTCCAGAATTTCCTCTAGTTCCCGTTCATTTAGTCCTGTTTCTTTTCTTTCCATCACCGTAAACCCTCCAAGCGATTTTTAACCTGCGTCACCCTTATTCTAGTCTCTAAAATACGTCCTAACTCGATCGAGATATCTTCCCCGGCCTCCTGTAAATTTGCTGGGGTCGGTTCTGATCGATCAACACTTTCCACACGCTCGCGGATTTGATTCCTTGCGCGATCAGCGTAAAATAAGCTAGTATTCACAAAAGCCATCAATTGAATTAATGTAAAATTATCGGGAAAACGATTTAACAGATCTGTACCGATTTTGATCGCTTCTCTCCCGTCACTTTCTAGGCGATCTAGTTCTCGATCAATCCTTTCTACGAGCGCAGTTAATTGGGACGGTAAAGGCATAAATTGAAAAATAACACAGGGGACGATTTTAACCTAGCAAAAACAGGCCGCACGAAGACCGATCGGATCGGTTTGATTGGGAAAATTCGATAACTCGAATAGAAGCGATCGATCACACATAGATAGCCTCTCGAACGCTCATTTTTGTCAATTAGTGCGGCAAATGAAGCAAAGTCTGGTTAAAAGCTGAGAAAATCCCCCTGTCCAGCCGTAAGAATCCCCATCAATCCTATTTACGGTTGGCTGAAAAAATTTAAAAACCTTGTTGGGTAAGACTTTTAGACTTTTTTTCCCTCAAAAAGTGCCGACCATTGGAGGGATCGGGGGTAAAATCCCTGGACTTTTGCCCTGAAAATTAGGTAACTGACTACCTCAAAATCGGTAAAACCCTACACCCCACACCCCACACCCTGCCCCCAGGAAAAACTTTTTGCCGCAGACCCTAATTGGTTAAGCTAAAAGCTTTGATGTGCTTAGTTTCTAACCTTCTTTTGAGGTAGGAGAATTGCCAGATTCTGTCTTTTGCACGAGTGCCTGTTGCCCCTTGCCTTCAGAAGCTGATAACTGAGAAAACGGTAGCAATTTCTACCAAAAGTCAGAATAAAATTCGTTATTGTCATAAGGTCATGACGGAATGTAATTAAAAACAGAAAGAATGCGGATCGAGCAGTTGCAAGCCTTTTTAGCCGTAGCCGATACGGGCAATTTCGGTCAAGCCGCGCGCCAGTGTGGAGTCACCCAATCGACTATCAGCCGCCAGATTCAATCCCTAGAAACCGATTTGGGCTTACCTCTTTTTCATCGTACCGCCCAAGCGAAATTAACCATTGCCGGGGAGAAATTGCTACCCCGGGCGAAACGAATTTGTCAAGAATGGACGAATGTTCACGAGGAAATCACTGACCTACAGGCGGGAAAACAGCCAGAATTGTGCGTGGCGGCGATTCATTCCGTGTGCGCCCATTATTTACCGCCGATTTTGCCGAAATTTTGTGCTGAATACCCAGAAGTTCAGTTAAGAGTTACAGCCCTAGGCAGTGATCGCGCCTTAAAAGTGCTGCGGGATGGTTTAGTAGATCTGGCCTTGGTAATGAATAATCGTTTTCTCACGTCTAGCCCGGAGATGGTGGTAGAAATATTATATGAAGAAGCGATCGAAATTCTCATGGCCGCTAATCATCCCCTTGCCCAATACAAAGAAGTGCCATGGTCGGAATTAATCCCCTATCCGCAAGTGGTTTTCAAAGATGGCTACGGAATGCAAAGATTAGTACAAGAATGGTTTTCCCGTCAGGATGCCCACCTGAAAACTGTCATGGAATTAAACACCCTTGATGCTTTTCGCGGTGTGGTGCGTCAGGGTAATATTATCGCTCTTCTGCCCCAATCTGCCCTGATGGAGGCTCGTGGCGATGCCACCCTCGCCATTCGTCCTCTTGCTTCCCCTAGTGGCGAAAATCCCCATCCTAATAATGGTAAATTTAGTCATCGTCTCACCCGTCAGGTAGTCCTTGTCACCACCAGCGATCGCCTACAGATACCACCGATCGCTCATTTTTGTCAATTAGTGCGGCAAATGAAGCCAAGTCTGGTTAAAAGCTGAGAAAATCCCCCTGTCCAGCCTTAAGAATCCCCATCAATCCTATTTAGGGTTTGCTGAAAAAGCTTTTCCTAGGAGCAGGGTGTGGGGTGTGGGGTGTGGGGTGTGGGGTTTTACCGATTTTCAGGTGGTCAATTACCTAATTTTCAGGGAAAAAGTCCCAGAATTTTCCCCCCAATCACTCCAAAGGTCGGCACTTTTTGAGGGAAAACAAGTCTAAAAGTCTTATCCAACAAGGTTTTTAGATTTATTCAGCAAACCCTATTTACTCTTTATTTTTTTCCTTGAGATGAGTGATACTTTTCGAGAATTATTAAAAGCGATCGGTAGTGGCACCCATACGGGCAAAAATTTAACCCGTCCCGAAGCGGCAATGGCCACCAAGATGATGTTAACCCAAGAGGCAACCCCGGCCCAAATCGGTGCTTTCATGATTGCCCATCGCATTAAACGCCCCACCAGCGATGAGTTAGCGGGAATGCTTGATGCCTACGCCGAGCTTGGCCCGCAAATAACCCTAGAATCAGCCTCTTTTCAGCATCCGATCACTATTTTTGGCAATCCCTACGATGGACGCTCTCGCACTGCCCCAGTTACTCCGATCACCACTTTAATCTTAGGGTTGGCGGGGGTTCCCGTAGTCCTGCACGGGGGCGATCGAATGCCGACTAAATACGGTATTTCCCTCAGAGAAATCTGGCAGCAATTAGGAGCAGATTTTAGTCAATTATCCTTAGCAGCAGTGAAAGACTGTTTAATCACCACAGGATTGACTTTTTTCTATATTCCGCGCCATTTTCCCCTAGTACAGAATTTTATTCCCTATCGGGAGCAAATCGGTAAACGTCCGCCCATGGCCACGGTAGAGTTAATGTGGTCGCCTTTTGTCGGTAATATTCATCAGATATCGGGTTTTGTTCATCCCCCCACCGAGGAGCGTTTTCGCGAAACTTTTGCCCTGAGAAATATCTCTCATTTCACCACTGTGAAAGGATTAGAGGGCAGTTGTGATTTAGCCTGTAATCGGACGGCGATTATTGGTCTGGGAAATCCCACCGATCCGCCTTCCTTTCAGCGATTTTTCCTAAATCCTCGCGATTATGGCTTCTGTCCCTCAGATTATCCCCTCGAATCTTTAGAGATGCTCACCGCTAAATTAAAGGGTTTATTAGCCGGAGAAAATAACGAATTAACCGATGCGGCAATTTTTAACGGTGGTTTTTATCTTTGGCGCTGTGGAATTGCCCCGGATATCCCCACCGGTTTCCAGCAAGCACAACAATGTTTACAGTCAGGAAAAGCCCTGGCTAAACTAGAACAAATCCGTAATTATCTGGAAAATCAGGAATAGATAGGAATAGGGCTGTAGGGGAAATTACCTAAAATGTCGGATGAATGCCCCCGCTACATTTTTCGACAAGATACTCACCTTTGCGGGGGATGAAATCCGACCAGAATACAAACTAACAGGCTACAAACTATCTGATGACCGACGTAAAATCAAGTTCACTGACGGTTTTAAAGCAGGAGAATTTGATTTATGGTGTAATCAAAAGACATTAGTTTATTATTCAGAGCAACAGATTAGACGGGTAAGAGTTGTTAGACGTGCTGACGGTTATTATTGCCAGTTTTTGATTGACGTAGAGCGGCAAGAATACCATAAACCAACGGGACAAATAACAGGAATTGACCTAGGGTTAAAGGAATTTTATACCGATGCTCAAGGCA
>NZ_JASJFB010000892.1:0-3186 GCF_030065455.1 Microcystis sp. M53602_WE12
GCGGCCTTTAAAGTGACAGGTCAAAGTGGTACTTTTATCGCTCTCAATAATGGAGCGGCCGGTTTCCAAGCCGCTAGTGATGCGATCATTCAACTGAGTGGTTACAACATTGCTGCCGCTAAACCAGTGGTAGTGATCTAGATTGAGAGATCATTTAAGTTTGCCGGCAGTAGGAGACTCTTCTCCTACTGCCACTAGGGGTCTTTCAGAATCTATGAGATTAAACTCTTTTGGGCTTAATTGGGGTGTGCTGAAAAAGTTTGTTGGTGGGGTTAAGGAGTCAGGAGTCAGTAGCCGGTCGTCAGGAGTCGGGAGTTTCAGGCTTTGTTGCCCTCTCTTTTTGTACCAACTTAGGGCTTGCTGAAAAAGTCTAAAAACCTTGTTGGGTAAGACTTTTAGACCTTTTGTCAATCAAAAAGTGCCGACCATTGGAGTGATTGGGGGGAAAATTCCGGGACTTTTTCCCTGAAAATTAGGTAATTGACCACCTGAAAATGGGTAAAACCCCACACCCCACACCCCACACCCCACACCCCACACCCTACCCCCACGAAAAACTTTTTGCCGCAAACCCTAGCTAGGCATCACAGGAAAACTATGCCATGTCCCCCACCGTTAGCGGTGGTTTTTTGTCGGATGTGGGATTTTGCCTGGCAAGTTTTCCCCGATGGTAGTTGCTCGCTCGTCAAGGAAGAGTCGCTCTTTTTCGCCGTCAACCCGAGTCGATGGGCTGCGAGCGTTTCCTATTGCCCGGCATTCCTCCCCCACTGACCCTACGGGTGTAATGGTGGTATCCTGCCAACATTCAAGGTGACAAGGGCAATTCTCGTCAGAGGGCAGATAAAAGTTTATGCGGATGGCGAGACTCGAACTCGCAAGGCGTAAGCCACACGCCCCTCAAACGTGCGTGTCTACCAGTTCCACCACATCCGCTTGATTTTAGCTTAACCACTATAGCACAGAAAAAAAATAATCTGCAAGCAACTTTTAAAAATTACTGCCGCACAACTTTCGCACCACCTGAGTTAGTACGGATAAACCTTTTAGGGAACCTTGAATCAAATGGAAGGCCGGGATGGGACGGATTAACATTTGTCGAGCTAGGGGCAATGGTAGCAGCTGACCTTGATTATCAATTGCCGGGGCTAAATCGGGTAAATCCTGTGTCACCTCATCGCTAATCACGCGCACAATTGCCACTTTTTGCCCCGGTAAAGCCGCTAAAATCCTTGCTCCTTCCATATCGACCACCTCATAGCCCCCCTGTCCTAAACGTCGTTTTTCCTCGGATCGGCTAATCAGGCGATCGCTGGTTAAACCTTTAACAAGACTATATCCGGTTAATTGGGCGATTTCTGCGGTTATTTCTGGTTCGCACTGCCAATAATTCCCCGTTTCCGCGCCACAACCTTGATAGATTACCCCATCTCCGACCCGATGGCGATCGCTGAGACTGCCCGCTAATCCCATCAGCACAATTTTTCCCGTGAGCTTATTAAGAAATTCTAGAGATTGCCCAGAGACTGAGGAACTGTCGAGGAATTCTGGAGCGCCAAGGTTAATCGGGATAATTTGCGGGGCTAAATCGCCGATTTTCCTTAATCCTCGGCGGATTGAGCTATGCTCGGCCCCCCGGGGAACGAGAATAATATCTTCAGGTGTGAGCATGAAATTTTTGAGAAAGTTTCCTAATTAGTGCATTGAGATGTTATAAACAATAATAGTGAACTAATTAGGAATAATTCTTAAGTGAATGGCCCCGCCACCGACCGGGCGATTGTCTTTCCCACCATGAAAAAGTCTGTCATTCTGCGTTTATCCGAGGTTAACAAGCGTTTTCCCGCTTCTCCTACTCTAGCTGTCGATAATATCAGTTTTAGTTTAACAGAGGGCGAAATTCTCGGATTATTGGGCCCGTCGGGCTGCGGTAAAACCACTCTACTGCGGATGATTGCGGGATTTGAAAAACCATCTCAAGGAGTGATTGAATTGGGAGGGCGAATAGTTGCCGACCAAAAAACCTTTATTCCCCCGGAAAAACGCAATACGGGCATGGTTTTTCAGGATTACGCTCTTTTTCCCCATTTAACCATTGCTGACAATATCGCCTTCGGGTTAAAAAATTCTGGGGAGAAATTATCGAGCAGAGCTATTAACGCTAGGGTGGCGGAAACTTTAGATTTAGTCGGACTGCAAGGACTAGAAAAACGTTATCCCCATCAGCTATCGGGAGGACAACAGCAAAGAGTCGCCCTCGCCCGCGCTTTAGCCCCAAAACCCTCTTTAATCCTCTTAGATGAACCTTTAAGTAATCTCGATGTGCAGGTCCGGCAACGCTTACGACACGAGATCCGTCATATCCTGAAAGCGACTGGTATCTCGGCCATTTTTGTCACCCACGACCGGGAGGAAGCAATGGTGATCAGTGACACAATTGCGGTTCTTTGTCAAGGAAAATTAGAACAAATTAACAATCCCGAAGAAATTTATAGTCATCCGGCCTCGCGATTTGTGGCCGAGTTTGTCACCCAAGCTAACTTTCTCCCCGCTAGACGGGAGGGGGAACAATGGCAAACCGAGATAGGACTCTGGACAATTCCTGATGGTCAAGATTTGGACAAAGGGGAATTGATGCTAAGAGAGGAAGATGTCAAAATTAAGCCAGATGAGACGGGAGAGCTAGTTATTTGCGATCGCCAATTTTTGGGGCGGGAATACCGTTATTGTCTGCTAACGGCTACCGGCAGCCAAATCCACGCTAGAACAACGATTAACACCCAATTAGACATCGGTACAAAGGTAAAACTATCGATTATTCCCGATAGCGTCCGTGTATTTGCCGATTGATCAATCACATCTGACTTGAAAGTGGGTGTGGGGTGTGGGGTGTGGGGTGTGGGGTGTAGGGTGTGGGGTGTGGGGTGTGGGGTGTGGGGTGTGGGGAGATTTTTTTTAGTAAAAAGGCAGCTCCGAGCTTATCGCTTAATACTATTGACTGATAACTTACCCACTGATAACTTACCCACTGATAACTGATAACTGATAACTGATAACTGATGCAAGGCTGATGGCTAATATTGATATCGCTCGCGATTTAAGACTAGGGTGGCATTTTTAGCGACAAAATCGATAATTTTTTTGGCCACATCCACACCGGTGGCCGCTTCTATTCCTTCTAAACCGGGA
>NZ_JASJFB010000354.1:0-2931 GCF_030065455.1 Microcystis sp. M53602_WE12
CCTTGAATCAACCCTAGGGATCAAGAGGGGATTAAAGGCAAAATCTATTTAATTAGAACCATTTACTTATTTCCCCCTAACCTAATTGTTTTAAGAGCAAACCAATAAGCGCACCAGCAAGAATTAACCAAGTAGAATTAATCTGAAAACGTAGTAAAAGAATAGCGGAGATAAGAGATAAAATAATAGCCAATAAATTAAAAGTTAAATTACCGTAGGGTTGTAACCAAGTAGCCAGGGATAAATTAAAAATTACTGCCACCATTAAAGCCACGGCACTAGCATTAATCGCGTCTAAAAAAGCCCCTGCCCAAGCCGATTCTCTCAATTTAGGAATAAGAGGATTAAGTAATAAAACAAAGATAAAAGAAGGAAAAAAAATCGCTAGAGTTGCCACAATTGCCCCCGATACTCCTAATATTTGATAACCGATAAAAGTGGCTGTAGATAACACTGGACCGGGGGTAAATTGACCCACAGCAATAGCATCTAATAATTGTTGCTGGGTTAACCATCCTCTCCCCTGCACTAAATCCCCTTCCAAAAAGGCAACTAACACATAACCACTACCAAATAAAACACTACCCACCTTGAGGAAAAATAGCCCTAATCCTGTTAATGTCGGTGGGATGTTGCTAGGAGTAGCAACCGCCGTCGCACCGCCTATTCCTGCCACAATCAGGGGGAAAGTAGCGAATTTTTTTAGGATAAACATCCCGATAATTCCGCCTAACAGTAAAGCGATAACTTCATTTAAACCTAAGATTAATAATCCGATAACTCCCAATCCGATGAAGAGTAATTGACGGGTTTTCAGTGCCTTTTTGCCTAAGCGCCAGAGTGCCTGAAAAATCACCGCAATTACCACCGGTTTAATCCCCGCAAAAATCGGAGCCACATCCGGTAAAGTCCCGTAGGTAGTATAGATCCAAGCTAGAAAACCCGTAATTAACACCGCAGGAGTAATAAAACAAACCCCGGTGATTATTAAACCCGCTAAACCACCAAAAATATAACCGATATGAATGGCCATTTCCGTGGAATTAGGACCAGGAATCAGATTAGTGGCCCCCACCAAATCGAGAAATCGCTCCTTAGTCATCCAACCGCGACGCTTAACCACTTCTTCCTCCATTAAAGCGATATGGGCAGCCGGACCACCAAAACCGATAATGCCGATTTTGAGAAATAAAAGGGCAAGTTGCGAGAGATTGGGAGGCGATGAAGTCAGCATTTTCTGATTACCAATAGTTTTTCTAGAATCAAGTTTATATCCAAAAGAATAAGCTTAAGTTAAATTATTAAGTAAGTAGTTATAGTTAAATTGAAGATAGATTTTGGGTTCGATCCCCCCTCCCCCCCTTGATAAGGGGGGTGTCTGACAACTTTTAACACCTACCTACTTAGCCAGATCTCGTCAATTCCAAAATTCCATAATTGCAAAAGCTTTTTACACAAACTCAATTATAAGTATTTAATACCACCGTTCAAGTAAATTTGATACAAAAAAAGTTAAGAAAACTTTATAAATAATATTGATTAATTTGTTTATAATGAACCCCATTAATACCAACTGAAACCCATCAGCACCTCCCTTATTAAGGGGGGCAAGGGGGGATCAAACCTTATTAAGGTTAGTCAACAAACCATAGACAATAATCAATTATCACAATCGATGCTAATCTATGCCCAAAAAACTCTATGGACAGCTTGCCGCCTAACACTAACCAGTTTTCAGATACCCAAGAGCCAGCAGCGAGTCCATCTCAGCGCCAAGCAGTGCCGGTCAATTATCCCGAACTGCTACCGGAATTGCTGTAGGCACTCGTCTTTTGATTTTTACAAGAGGTCTTGAGAACAGAAAAATTTGCTATACTGCTGATTAGAGTATTTATCCTCTGAATTTTTGTGTCTGCAAGAGATATTTACCACGACACTGTAAAACTTGCTTTAGAGAAGGACGGGTGGGCAATCACTCACGATCCTTTTCCACTTCAAATTGGCAAGAAGCGTTTATCCGCTGATTTGGGAGCAGAACGCTTAATCAGTGCGGAGAAAGAATTGCGGAAAATTGTCGTTGAAGTGAAAAGCTTTGTAGGACAGTCTGACGTAAAGGATTTACAGCAAGCTTTGGGGCAGTACGTCTTGTATCGTCAAATCCTTAACGAGATGAAAGTTGAGCGAGTTCTTTATCTGGCCATATCTCAGCCAACTTTTAACAGTGTTTTTAGTATAGAATTAGGGCAGGTATTGCTAAAGAATCAGATTGTGAAATTAATTGTCTTTGATGATGAAAGTGAGGTAATCGTGCAATGGATACCCGATTAAAATATCAAGGTATTATTAAGACTGTTCTCCAGAATCATGCTAACTATCGTGCTACTTTACCTGATGGTTACACTTCTCAGGTTATATTTGATGATGAACGAGGACATTATCTAGTTTTAGATTTCGGTTGGAGTGGTAATAAGTATCTCCATGCAACACCAATTCACCTTAGCTTGGTTGTCGATAAAGTCTGGATTCAATGTGATGAAACGGAGGAAGGCATAGCTACTGATTTGATGGAGGCAGGTATTCCCAAAGAAGATATAGTCCTGGGTTTTCGTTATCCTAAAATACGCAAATATACGGGATTTGCTGTGGCTTAGTGACCAGAAATGTTGAATCTATACATAAAACTTTATACACAAGCTGAAATTGCAAAAGTGTTTTAGACAAACTCAATTATAAGTATTTAATACCACCGTTCAAGTAAATTTGCTACAAAAAAAGTTAAGAAAACTTTATAAATAATATTGATTAATTTGTCTATAATGAACCCCATTAATACCAACTGAAACCCATCAGCACCTCCCTTATTAAGGGGGGCAAGGGGGGATCAAACCTTATTAAGGTTAGTCAACAAACCATAGACAATAATCAATTATC
>NZ_JASJFB010000352.1:0-3035 GCF_030065455.1 Microcystis sp. M53602_WE12
CCAATCGGGGGCAATAGCATTAATGTTATATTCTTCTAAACTGGTTAACAATTCCCGCCAAATATAGCCATGGGCGGGTAAACCATGCAGTAGGATTACGGGGATTGTCTCGGGTTGTTGAGCGGGGTTAACCTGTCGATAAAACCACTTGAGAGAGCCGACTTCGAGAAAATTTTCTAAAATAGTCATGGTTAATGGGGGATTAATCATCAATAACCATTGTCTAACGTCTAGGAACCGATCGCACCGGCAATTTTCCCACCCTTGCAGTTATAGGGAGCTTGCGTCGAGACTTTGTGCTTCTCCGGGGGTTAAGGGCAAATGAAGACCGCATTCTTGTTTTAAACCCTTGAAACGGGTGTCTCGTTCGTTGCTATCATCGGCGGTTAAAGGCCGACTGGAGTGCCAATCGCCGACGGAGACATAACCCAGATCAAAATAGGGATGGTAGGGAAGATCGTATTTAGTCAGATACTGGTATATGGTTTTGGCATTCCAGTCAAGGATCGGTAATATTTTGTAACGTTCGCCCTGTGGATTGACCCATTGGAGAGTTTTGCGGTGGTCGGTTTGGTCGCGACGTAAACCTGCTAACCAAGCGGTGGCCTTTAATTCCTTCAGGGCCCGTTGCATCGGCTCCACCTTGCGGATTTTGTCGTAGAGATTGAGGGAGTCCAGATCGTTATTTGACCACAGTTTACCGTGGATTGCTTCCATGCGGGCGGGACTGAGGGGAGATTGATAAACTTTCAGGTTTAAATGGAGGCGTTGGCTTAAGTCTTCGGCAAATTGATAGGTTTCCGGGGGAAGATAGCCAGTATCGATCCAAATGACGGGAATATCGGGGATAATTGCGGTGACGAGGTGCAACATTACCGCCGCTTGAATGCCGAAACTGGTACTCATCACCAAACCTTCCCCAAAGGTGGCTTCCGCCCAAGCGACGATTTCTGCGGCGTTAGCGAAGTCAAAACGTTGATTAATTCTCTCCAGGTCGAGGGATAGAGGGGAGGAAAAAGACCGGTCGGCAGTGGGGATGAAGGCAGTTTCTAGGGCCTGTGGATGAGAATTAAGCAAGTGTAAATCTGGCATTCTGGCTAAGATTTAAGTTATTAGTAGCGGCGGATACTGATAGATTACAATCTATCCATTAGGGTTTGAGCATAGAGTTACCTCCATCTCCTCCCCTTGAGAAACGTGGGTGAGACTTTCGCCTCCGACGGCTCCTAGTTTAACTGCTTCATTGTTAGGGATACAGCTTGACAATCGAGGGCCGTTTTATCGAAAATTTGGGTTAAAACCCCGTCGTTTTACGGTTGAAAATCTATATACTGTACTTCTACTATATCTGATGGGGTGAAGTGTGGCCCACACTAGCGACACCCTCCTTTCTCAAAAATCTCTCTGGTTACACTAGGTTAAGCAAGATGGGGAGGGATTACCGCTAGTTTTTGCAGTTGTTTTTCAATATTGGCCCTTAATTGGGTCCGGGTGATTTCTTTTCCCGTTTGAGCGGTGTGTGCATTTTCTAGAAAAATAATACTATCTACTTTTTCTAGGGCAAATAATTGGAATAAAAGATGGGTTACGGGAATCAGGAGCGTTGATAGGGGTGAATTGGGGGTATTTTGAGCAGATATGGCCATTTTTTCCGTAGCAAAGGCATAGATTACCCTTTTCTCCTGTTGCGGCTGCCGCCGATGGGCTAAGGTGGTTAGTAACCAATCACCCTGGCTATTCTGCACCACATAGTATTGTAAATGTTTTAACTGTCTGGCCATGGCCGCAAGGACGGGATTAACCGCTTCTTCCATGACTACGGGGGCCAGTCCGTAATTGACGGCGTCTCGACTTAAAATATGCAGTTGTGCCTTTAATTTCATGGCTAATCATGTCTATAAACTAATCGATATTGACCATTCCTACCAGCGATGAGCGGTTTTTCTGCCAGTACAATTTTAGGCGTTGCTCATTTGTGATCTGAATCCTCTTTGCTGGGATTTTTAAAACCTAGACCCAAACTAACTTTGGCACGGGAACCTGCACAGTTGCCATTCATCCCTTGATTCAGCAACGCTATTTAAAATTGTCGTCGTGAAAAGATGAGGATGGAGATACCCAATAATAGACCAGTATAAACGAGACTGTAGAGGGCATTAGCGATTAAGACATCAGCACTAGGCAGCAAACCATAAACGGCCTCGTTTCTAAAATTTAATCTCTCTAAATCTGGGAGAATTAGATAAATATTTTTAGTGATAGCGAGGATATTGGCATTTTTGCTGATTATACCCAATTGGATCAGATCTTTGCTGATGTGACCCATTAGATAGACCCCAAAAGTCATTAACGTGGCTAAAATCGAACTGGTAAATACCCCAAAAGCGATCGCCACGGCTGCGATGAGAATTAATTCCAAACCGAGATAGAAAACCGAGACAATCAGGGGTAAAGCTTGAAAAGATACTTTCATCCCCGACAACATCAGCAGGTAAATCACCAACATTACCCCCAACATCACCGCTAAAACCCCGGACAAACCCAAGTGTTTACCGAGGATAAATTCGGCCCGACTCAGGGGTTTAGGAATCAAAACTAAAATAGTTCTCTTGTCAATTTCCTTATTAATTAGCCCTGTACCCACAAAAACCGCAACAATTACCCCTAATAACCCGATAGCGGCTAATCCCAAGTCAAGAAAGATTTTCTGATGGGTTCCCACCGCAATTTCTGGTAATAAACGCCAAGCGAAGGCCATCAACAAGGCAAAAAACCCGATAAAGTAAAGAATTCGATCGCGGATAACCTCGCGAAAACTGTTAGCTGCGATCGCCCAGATTCTCAGGATGCTGATACCCATAGCCTTTCATCAAAATAATATCTGTCTTTCCTAGATTAAGAGATTGTTTTATCCCCTCATTATGCCCAATTAGGGTTTGCGGCAAAAAGTTTTTCGGTGGTGGCAGGGTGTGGGGTGTGGGGTGTGGGGTGTGGGGTTTTACCAGTTTTGAGGTGGCCAATTACCTAATTTTCAG
>NZ_JASJFB010000840.1:0-1211 GCF_030065455.1 Microcystis sp. M53602_WE12
ATCTCCGGTTTCACCGATAGGTTATTGCCCGAATGCTTCGCCCCTAAAGGACGCGGGCCGATGAAGACGCGAGGTTTTGAACGACGATTCTCTCAAAATCTTGCACCTGTTTCGCGAGAAAAGCCCCAAAACCCTTACTTTGCCTACATTTCACATTTATTCAGCAAGCCCTAAGTAGTTGGTTATAATTAAATTAAAAATGGATTTTAGGTTCGATCCCCCTGCCTTCCTTGATAAGGGGGGTGTCGATCCCCCCTGCCTTCCTTGATAAGGTTCGATCCCCCCTGCCCCCCTTGATAAGGGGGGTGTTGCCTTTTCTCATCTTAAAAAAACAGGAGACAGGACAATGACATCGATCGAATTGCGGCAAAAACTAATCAACCAAATTGAGCGGCTGAGTTTTGAAAAACTTCTCGTTGTAGAAAAGCTGATCGAAAGTTTAGAAAGTCATTTACCAGAAACTTCAAAAAATATAGATTCTGCCCCAGAATCTCCAGCTTCAACAAACACTTATTTAGAAGATGATCCAATTATAGGAATGTGTTCTGGTGTAATTCCTAATCTTTCGGAGCGAGCGGAAGAAATTTTAGAAACAGCCATTAAACCTCCATCGGGATGGACATGGAAAGAATGAATTCTCTTGCTGATACAGGATTCATTGTTGCACTGATAGATTCTCAGGATTCCCATCACCGGGAAGTAAAAAACATCTATCTTCAGCAACAAAAAATCATAGTTCCTCAGAGTGTGTTAGCCGAGGTTGCTTATCTTTTAGGATGCAATGCTGGTATATCTTCCGTTATCCAGTTTTTGCGATTGCTAAAAACAAGTCGCTTTGAGCTAATGGCTTTGACAGAAGAGGATCTTTCCAGAATAGGAGATATTTTGGAAGAATATCAAGACAGTAGAGTGGACTTTGTAGATGCTTCGGTTATGGCAATGGCGGAACGATTAAACCTCACAATAATTCTGACACTAGATCGCCGAGATTTTAGTCTCTATCGTCCTCAAAACTGCACTGCCTTTACCTTGCTTCCCTAGCTGAAAATTTATAGATTATATTATAATCATCTTAGGATTTTCTGAAATTCTCAAGAGTAATTCGGCTCTTCTCTACTTTGTGTGATAAGCACTGATTATCATTCGTAGGAGTCTTGCTAGGCAAGGCTTTGAAGACTATATTTCTATAAAATTATCCCTATTCTTCTTCC
>NZ_JASJFB010000057.1:0-1597 GCF_030065455.1 Microcystis sp. M53602_WE12
AGGGACTTCCAAAAAATAAACTATTCATGCTCAAGAATAATAATCATTCTCGGAGTGTAGGAGGTAGGGGTCGATGGTTGCCTCCTCCTTCCAATTTTGTAGTAGAATTAATCCTGTACATTATTAATCAAGTTTTTCTTTGTAAGTGTATATGGAATTAACTGATTCCCTCAAGAAATTGCTCAGTGAAACTGCACTTCAATTAAAAGGTGCAGCTAAAAGAAGATTCATGGCCCAAACAGTCTTAGAATTAGGCTATGGGGGACAAACCCTTGCTGCACAGGAGTTAGGCTGGAATCGAACTACTATTCGTAAAGGAATTAAAGAACTAAAAAGAGGTATTATTTGTGTTGATAATCATTCAGCTAAGGGGCGGAAAAAAGCAGAAGAACATTTACCTTTTCTATTGGAAAACATCAAAAGTTTAGTGGATTCTCAAAGCCAAACTGACCCAAGTTTTAAAAGCCAAAGGCTTTATGTGAGACTGAGTGCGGCCGAAGTCCGAAAGCAATTAATCTCTAAATATGGGTACAGTGATGAGGATTTACCGAGCGAGGAAACTATTCGGGTTAAATTAAATAACTTAGGTTATCGTCTGAAAAGAGTCGCTAAAGTTTTACCTCAAAAAAAATTCCAGAAACCGAGGCAATCTTTGAGGAATTAGCTAACATTAATCGGGAAGCGGATGAAGACCCTACGATGTTACGTCTTAGTTTGGATGCCAAAGCCCGTGTTAATATTGGACTATTTGATCGAGGAGGTAAGAATAGAATAACTGTCGAAACAAACGATCATGATTTTAATCCGAAAACAACCCTAACCCCTTAGGGAATATTTATTCCAGAATTTGATGAGTTGTTTTTGTATTTCACTGCCTCCACAGTCACCAGTGACTTTATTGTTGATATATTAGAAGATTTCTGGGAGTCGAAAAAATCTCGTTTTGAGAAAATTAAAACTTTGATAATTAATCAAGATAATGGACCAGAAAATAATTCGAGACGAACTCAGTTCATGAAACGTATAGTTGAGTTTTCCCAAAAATATCAAGTTAATATACGTTTAGCTTACTATCCCCCTTACCATAGTAAATATAATCCTATTGAACGAACCTGGGCTGTGTTAGAAAACCATTGGAATGGGAGTATTTTAGATGAAATCGAAACGGCTTTGAAATTCGCCCAAACTATGACTTGGAAAGGAAAACACCCGATTGTTAAGTTGATTACTGAAACTTATGAAAAAGGAGTAAAGCTTACTAAAAAAGCCCTGGAAAAAATCGAAGAAAAAATCGAACGTCTCACAGAATCAACGAATCAAGACTTTCCCGATTTGGGACAATGGTTTATTGATATCTATTATGATAAGACCTAGTTTGTAGTTAACTAAGATGGTTAGCTAAAAACTGTCTTTGATTCTTTAACTTGTCCTTGTTATACTCGAAAAAGCTCGGAAGTATAAGAGTTTGTGCTGCCTATTTTTTCGGAAAAATAGGTTGTAATGGGAGACTCTTTGTTTTCCTAGACAAAAATAATTACTTTTTCAAAAAAACACTTTTCTATTTTTTTGTTGGGTATTTTATTCTCTGGAAGTCCCT
>NZ_JASJFB010000729.1:0-4181 GCF_030065455.1 Microcystis sp. M53602_WE12
GCCAGAAAAAGATATTTATCAGAAAAGTCATGAGCAAGCTAGAGGTTTAAAGACTGAGCGGGTTCCAATTATTTTTATTAATAAATATTTTACACAATTCATACCAGGTAAGCAAGAGGGCTACGCCACTACTACCGAATCATTACCAAAATCTGGATTCCTAATCCACACTAAGGAGATATCAGCAAAAGCTTGCTGGATAAAATTTTACAGCCAGCAAATATTAGAAGAATGGGAAAAATTACGTTAAACAATTCTGTCTTGGAAAAGTTAAAAACTGTTCTCAATTAAGCAAGATGAAGATGGCATTGAGAATTTGCCATAGAAAACGGGTTTCTCAAAGAAACCCGTTTTCTGGAATAATCAATGGGAGTGTCAATCTCTTGTCTCGATTAATTCGGGGACAAGTTCAGGAATAAAACCCGGTTCGGCTAAAGAACCAGTAACATGATGTTCAAAGACTTCTGCGGGGGGAAAAGTTTTCTTGACTTCCTGAGATTGGGGATCCGTAGAAGGTAGCCATTTAATTAGGGGTAAAGGTAGGAGAGTGGAGAGATTAGTAATCACTACCAATAACCAAAGGTTATCAAAATTAGTTTCGGTGACTCCCAACCAATGGGTTAATAAAGCGCCGATTTCTTGGGAAACTAATCCTGACATATTCCAGATGGACATTAATAAAGCGAATAGAGATGCTTCAATGCCCACGGGACAAAGACGGGCCGATAAAATTAAGACCGGTAAAAAGGCAATTTGTCCCATGACGGTGAGGATGAGACTATCCCCCAAACTAAACCAATGATCGTCAATACCGAGCGCTCGATTAGTATGGGTAACTAAGAGTAGGGTAGTCATCCCTAAAAGCGCGGAAATCACCGTACTCCAACCCAAAATTAAACGAAAGGAAATCGCTTTTAAAAACCGTTGATATACCCAGATGCCCAGGATCGAGGCTAAACTGGTGACTAAGCGCACTCGTCCTAAAAATTCCGGTTCAAATCCTAACTCGTTGGTGGTGAAGTAAAAAAAGGCAGAATCGGCGCTAGGGGTAGCCTGCCAGAGAAAAATAAAGGCAGTGGGTAATAAAATTGATTTTTGTCTAATGGCTGACCATAGTTGCCCGATTTGCTCCTTGACTTTCGGCGTGGATTGTGAATCATTGTTATTCTTGACTTTTTCCTCTGTAATTAAAAACGCCATGGCTGAGGCAATCAGGGGAAAAATAGCCGTGAGAGCGAAGACAGGACGAGTGCCGAGGTGTGCCAGTAACCAACCACCCAGATAAGCCGTAATTAAGCCGCCTAACGCCGATATTCCCCAAGTTAAGGACTGTAGAGAACCGGATTGAGTGAAGGACTCTTTGCGCGCTCTTTCTACTACCAAAGAATCGACGATGACATCACTAATGGTGACAGAAAGGGAACCAAGCAGGATCGCAGCCGTAGCTTGCCAAGCATTCTCCACCACAGTGGCTAGGGCCAACCAAGCTAAAACCCCGAGAATTCCCGATAAAATTAGGTAGGGCCGACGACGATAGCCGAAAATAGGCAAACCATCCGAAAGAAAGCCAAAAGCTGGTTTAATCACCCAAGGAATCGCCGCCACTCCGATTAATGCCCCCATCTGGGAGGGACTCAAGGCCAAATCGTCTTTTAAAAAGAAGCTAACCGCTAATCGGGAGAGTCCGAGAATGCCCTGCACGAAATAAACCCCTAAAATGCCAATTAATTCGGGATTAGGGTCATTTCCGAATAAGATACTCTCTTTAAGGAATTTTTTCCCGCGATCGATGCCAAGGCGATTAATAAGCATGAAGTTTCATAAATATTTGTTACTGTCTCTATAATAATGATTGAGCGCTCGATCGGTGCGTTAGCTGTTAGGGTTTAACTGTTGAGCTTTAGGTTTTGGCGGTTGGGTATTGGGTTTTAGGGTTTTAGTTGAATTTCCCCTGCTCCCCACTTCCCCATCCCCAATCGGCATAAAAGGCTTATTGTAATGTTATGTGGAAAGTTTCTTGCGATCGCTTTATTTGAAAGTAATATACAGAAAGATTTTTAAAAAAATGTGTATTTGGGGTGATATGGGGAAAGTTTCGGTCTAATATCTAGCTGGGCGGCTATCCTGCCAGTTAAGAAATAGAGCTTGTAACAGATTCGATTTTGCTGATAGACTTCGCCTCCCTCGTAGTTCCCTCAACCTGGTTTTAATTGGTTTGAGAATACTTCTCGCTCCACCCTCTGAGGACTGTCGTGATAGTGGTGCCACGGCAGATTTCAATCCTCACCTCCTGCACCAACAACAGTTTCAGGAGAAAATGATGAAAAGACGATTCAGAGGCCTACTGGTCTGTTCCTGCCTTTCCGTCGCAACGGTGTTAGCTGCTTCTGGCCTGGCTCCGGCCCAAACTTCAAGCCAAACTCAATACGTTGTGCAGGTGCGCCGCCAGCTTAATGGCGCCCGAGACCTTCTGGGAGCTAGGGGGTTTGAAAAGACCCATGACTATAAAATCGCCACCTTGGCCAATGGCGGCGCAAAGTCTTCTACTTTAGACCTTCAGAAGGGAATGCAATACGTCATCATCGGCGTTTGTGACAAAGACTGCTCTGACCTTGATATTAAGGTCTATGATGAAAATGATCGGGTAATAGCTACGGATAAGCTAAACGGCTTTTACTTCGGATCACCGATATAGACTCCAAAAGGGTTATAGCTATTGGATCATGCAGGTTAAGCGCCGTTTAGCTTACCTCGGCTGATGATAAGCCTTTAGTAACAGTCACCCCCAGATGGACTGGCGAGTTCCGCATCCTGGTAAGTATGTATAAATGCGGAAACAGTCCCTGTTATTACGGGATTGGAGTATTTGGCCAGTAGTGCGATCGCGTCGCCTCCTAGGTTGGGTTGAGCGCAACAATACTGGGTCGAAAATGGCTCAATTCGCTTGTTTAAGCGAAACCCAACCACCCCAAAGGTTACTCTTGGTTGGGTTTCCTAGCGTCAACCCAACCTACAATAGTTGCTGCTCTCGTAGTGGATTGTTTCAGTGCGCTCGCCATGGCCCTAGGGTGCGTTCCCTAAGGTCAGTCCTACTACTGCACCGATAGATTGTTGGGAACGCACCTTGCTCATTCATTGAGGCTGTAAGTCCAGATAATCTAATATCCTCTGTCAGATTAGCAGCTAATTGGGGATAGATCATCTACTTGTTGCATTAATGCGATGCCGAAGGCACGGCGTAGCAGTACGCTGCTCTGGTAGTGGTGGAGGGTTCATAAAAGAATGCCCCAATCGGCATAACAGACTTAACGCGATCTGCAACTAAAAACGACAGAATCAGGGTTCCAGAGGATACTTTATCTCTGCTAATACCATTTTTCTTTATTCTTGGCAGGTATCTTACCCCCCCCCTTGCCCCCACGAAAAACTTTTTGCCGCAAACCCTACTTATGAAAAATGGTATAATTTCTGAAAGCCTTGTAAATCAAGACTAAAAATATAGTTGCACAAGGGGTGACTTATTGTCGTGTTATTGGGAAAGTTTCTTGCGATCGCTCTATTTGAGAGTAATATACAGAAAGATTTTTTTTAAAATGTGTATTGGGGGTGATGTGTGGAAAGTTTCCGTATAATATCTAGTTAGTCCCCAGTGACAAAGCCATTGGATTTTCAATAGATGTTATGCTGACCAGTATTTTGCTGTGGTCGATGGCACTTAGCCTGTTGCTAATCAGCTTCACCCCTGGAGTATGGTACAAGCTATGGTTTTTTGAGATTTTGGGGACAGGCTATCTTTGGTTTGCGGGCTTGACTTTGATCTTGCTGTTGGCTCTGTTTTTACCCAGGTTCCGTCCTTCGCGCTGGAAATTGATGATCACGTTAGCTGTCGGACTGGGGTTTTATGCCAGCACAATTGGTACCTGGTATGTTCCGAGGTTGCGAGATGCTAGAACTGGTGGTTTCCCATTGACTGTAATGACCTACAACGTCAACTACCAACTATGGGAGACCAGTGCCGTGACTGACCTGGTTCGGGCAAATCCCGTAGATGTATTCGGGTTAGTTGAACCGTTCAAGGAGCAGGCAGCAGAGCTACTAGACAATGTGCAGGATCTTTATCCTTACTATTACCGCGCAACGGGAGGCGGACTGAGTTTATTTAGCCGCTATCCCATTACAGA
>NZ_JASJFB010000376.1:0-4666 GCF_030065455.1 Microcystis sp. M53602_WE12
ACCTGAGTATCCTAGCATTGTTCCCAGTATTATTACTACTAATACTATCCATAAAGGGTGTCTTTTTCCTTTATCTTTCCGAAAGTCCTTGACTTGTTTTAGTTTTTCTATTAAGCTCAACATATATTTGAAAAGTTGCCGGTCACTCCTCATTTTACCTGACAGTGATCGCTTTTACTTTTGATATTCTGATGGGAGAATGAAACAGCCCTACCCTTATCAAGGGGGGACTAAGGGGGGATCGGCACCCCCCTTATCAAGGGGGGACTAAGGGGGGATCGAACCTAAAATCCATTTTTAATTTAATTATAACCAGCTACTTAGCGATCAGAGCAGGTTTCTGACCTTCTTGGCTCTGGGGGGCCAAATTTGGTCTTTTGATCGAGAAAAATAGAAGCAGTTAAACTAATCTCTTATCTTTTAGTCTTAACCTTTGGTCAAATGGTCGCCATCAGGGCAGAGATAGGCGATCGGCGAAACCTTCCGGTAGATTAGACTAAATGGGAGTTGGTTAACTGCTTTTATAAAATTGATTGTTCCCTAACCATCAGCATTGTCTAGGGTCGAGGGGAATAAAACAACCGAAGTTTAGGACTTTAAGCCAGAAGTTAAGAAAAAAAGTGAAATTATTATTTTTGAGTAATGGCCACGGTGAAGACGAGATCGCGATCCGGATTATTAAAAGACTGCAATCATCTCCCCACTGTCCGGATATTACTGCTTTACCCCTAGTGGGTAACGGTTATGCTTATACTCGTCTGGGGATTTCTCTTCTCGATCGAGGTCAAAAAATGCCCTCTGGGGGTTTTATCACTAGGGATGCCAAACAATTATGGCGAGATCTGCGGGAGGGATTATTAGGATTAACCTCCCGTCAATACCGTCTGGTCAGAAATTGGGGCCAAGAAGGGGGAAAAATTGTCGCGGTGGGAGATATCTTACCCCTTGCCCTTGCTTGGTTGAGCGAGACAGATTATGCTTTTGTGGGAACGGCTAAATCAGAATACTATCTCCGGGATGAGCAGGGATGGTTAGATAGTAGCTCGATGATCGATCGCCTCTGGGGTTCCTACTATTATCCCTGGGAACGCTGGTTAATGGCTCATCCTCGCTGTCGGGGGGTTTTTCCCCGGGATAGTTTAACTAGCAAAATTTTACAACAGTGGTCAATTCCCGTTGTCGATGGGGGTAATCCGATGATGGATGACCTTTTACCCTCGATAACGGGCGATTTTCCCCAAGATTGCCTAAATATTCTGCTGCTACCCGGTTCGCGCTTTCCCGAATCTCTCCACAATTGGCAGCAAATTATCGAGGCTGTGGCCGCCATTATCGGACGTTTTCCCGATTATAAGCTGGAATTTTTGGCGGCGATCGCTCCTTCTCTCCCCCTAGAATCTTTTACGGCTGCTTTAATTTCCCAGGGTTGGCGAGAACATAGCACAAATAAGTTTATTTGTCAAGAAGTATTTATAACTATTTCTCAAAGGGATTACGCCGAATATTTAGGCCGCTGCCATCTGGCCATCGCCATGGCGGGAACTGCCACGGAACAGTTCGTCGGTTTGGGTAAACCGGCGATCACGATTGCGGGATCTGGACCACAGTTTACTGGCCATTTTGCCAAACTGCAACAGCGTTTATTAGGCTGTTCAATTCTCTTAGGCGATAGTGCCGAGTCAGTAGCAGACAAGTTAGAATATTTATTACAAAATCCCCCACAGTGGCAAGAAATCGCCGTTAATGGTCGTCAGAGAATGGGATCGGCCGGGGCCTCCGATCGCATTGCCCAATGGTTACTAGACAATTTTTGCCCTTAAATGAAAGTATCGGTCTGATTTTCGCCGCTAGTGGGCCCCTCAAAAATAGTTTCTAGGGCAATTTTTTGGGCGCTTGGTTGTTGTCCATAGCTGAAAAGATAGGGAATTTCTCCGCTTTGTTGACGAAACCACTGGAAAACGTAGGGACTACCATAAATAATCAATGCTTGAATTTGTCCGGTTTTCAGCAAAGCTTGATAGATAGCTTTCGTTTCCTCCCCTAATCCGGCACTACCCCGAAAAGGATTACCACGGATGAATACTTGTAGGAGAGTCGTTTCTGGGGAGACGAGGGACTGATTAAAGGTGCTACAATCAATTATTTGGGTTTGATAACCCCATTGTCGGGGCATTGTCACCGCCGGACAAGAGCGATCGAGAAAGTCACAGTTGAGTAAATCATCGATAATGATTAAATTGCGGCCTTGAGTGGCTTTAATCGGTAAATTAGCGCTAACTGTTTGGGAATCTTTTAAAATATCGCTGACAATCTCTAGAGCTTGCGGTGCCGCTAAACTGCTTAAGGATTCTAAGGATGGCTGTCTTTGCCCCAATTTCTCTTTTGCTCGTTGAATACGTTGCCAAGAATCATTAATTCTCGCTTCGCTAATTGTACCCGCTTGCACGGCACTATACACCGCTTCGATCGCTTCGATCGGATCGGGTGGCATTAACAGTATATCGGCCCCCGCCTGTACCGCCCTCACTGCTATGGCGGCAGCGCTGGCAATTTTGGTTACTCCCCCCATAATCAGGGCATCGGTGACGATTAAACCCTGAAAACCGAGATTTTGGCGCAGTTTTTCCGCGAGAATTTTCGAGGAAAGAGTGGCGGGAAACTCGGCATCCCAAGCGGGAATTAACAGATGGCCTGACATAATACTATCAACCCCCGACTCGATCGCTGCTTGAAAGGGCGGCAATTCGATCGCTTCTAGGCGATGATGATCGTGGTTGATAATGGGAAGATCGAGATGGGAGTCATTGCTGGTGTCACCGTGGCCGGGAAAATGTTTGGCCGTGGTCAAAACTGGATAGGAATCCGCCCCTAAAATAAAAGCTTGAGCTAGATTAGCGACGATTTCGGGAGTTTCAGCGAAGGAACGAATATTAATAACGGGATTGTCGGGATTATTGTTCACATCGACAATTGGGGCTAAAATCCAGTTAATCCCGATCTCTAGGGCCTCCTTAGCGGTAATTGCTCCCATTTCCCTAGCATATTCTGTGGCTTTTGTCAAGCTTTTTTCGGCTATTTTTCCTAAAGCCATCGGGGGGGGAAACCAAGTGGCGCCGGAAAACCTTTGGCCGACTCCCTCCTCGATATCGGCGGCGATGAGGAGAGGATTATCGCTGGACCAACTTTGTAATTGTTGGCTACGGAAAGCGATTTCGGCGGCGCTGCCTCCTAAGAGAATTACCCCACCGAGGTGGAGGGTTTCTAACCAATGTTTCAGGGTGGCGTTGACAGGTTCCCAAGCAGGATAGCGGATTTGTTGGTCAAAGAGATAGCCGGAAGCGCGGACTACTATCATCTGACCAATACGTTCTTTTAGGGATAAAATGCGATCGCTCACTATTCAGTTATCAGTTATCAGTTATCAGTTATCAGGAGACAGGAGACTCCGAGACAGGAGACTCCGAGACTCCGAGACTCCGAGACTCCGAGACAGTCCCGATGAAAAAATTTTCACCCCCACAGATGAAAGAGGTTTCCTTCCCTACACCCCACACCCCACACCCCACACCCTCTTTCAAGTCAGGAGACTCCGAGACAGGAGACAGGGAGAAAAAAGACGGCTAATAGTTTTATTCTTCATCGGAATCGTCATCTTCTGGGGGTCGATCGCTTTTAATATGATCAAGAAGGTGTAACATTCGATCGCCGCGTTCGAGGGAAGAATCTTCTAGGAAGACCACTTCGGGGGTACGTCTGAGACGGATGCGTTGACCAAGTTCGCGCCGGACGAATCCTGCGGAAGCTTTTAAACCGGCCATAGTTTCGGCCTTTGCATCTTCGTTGCCGTAGATAGACACAAAAATTTTAGCGTGTTGCAGGTCGTGGGAGAGATCCACATCGGTAACGCTAACCATACCGGCACCGACCCGATCATCTTTAATTTCCATTAATAACATTTGGCTGACCTCGCGCTTAATTAGCGAGGACACGCGAGATACTCGACGGTCGTTAGCCATAATTTTCGTCCCCTAAAAACAGCGAAACCCTTACCATTGTATCAAGCTAATCCGAGCATGGCTTTGAGGGTGAAATAAAGAAAGGCGAAAGTTCCCCCCAGAAAGCCCACAAGTGCGATCGCTGTGAGGGGATTTTTTAATAAAGGGGCCAACCAGCCGAAAAAGGCGAAGAAAATCCCTAAACTAAAGCTAATCAGATAGCGGGGGTAACGGCTCACGTTATCAAAAAAGTCGCCCATAAATTTTATTTATTATCTTTGTCCGTAAGTAATTATAGCAGTAAGCTTCGATGCTGCCACGCCGCCCGATTAATGGGACTTAACAGAATCTCTAGACTTTTGTACTATTTAGTGGTATAACTATCTGGCTGGAGAGAAATACGGAATCACTCTACTCTAGATAAGTAGCTGGTTATAATTAAATTAAAAATGGATTTTGCCTTTAATCCCCCCTTGATCCCCCCTTGATCTATACTTTAGACGTTCATAATCTGAGATTTATTAAACTTCTGAAATCGTAGAGTCAGCAAGGAATCCAGTTCTTTTTTGTGTTTCAAATGGGCATCATTCAAACATTCATAAATGGCTGAAGAAAAGTCAGAAAAGTTTTCATAGTATTTACCATACAAACATTTCTTTTTGACAAATTTC
>NZ_JASJFB010000546.1:0-3965 GCF_030065455.1 Microcystis sp. M53602_WE12
ATTAATGACACTATCTGTTAAAATCAGGTTAGCGATCACTATACAGCCAACTCTACGGAATCGCTCTACTCCAGATACAGTCAACGGTACAGCCATTTTCAAGTGAAAAATGTACCCAGTAGTCTCTTTTCAATTTTTTCTGAGAAGCGACCTGCAGTAAGGGTTTTGTTAATTTTTTGGTATTTACGTATGGGGGAAGTCCAGGTATCCTATTAACTATCGTTATTATTAGAGCGTCATGGGAAAAGTCATCGGCATCGACTTAGGGACAACCAACAGTTGTGTTGCGGTACTCGAAGGAGGTCAGCCGATTATAGTTCCTAACTCGGAAGGGGGAAGGACAACTCCTAGTATCGTGGGATTCGGCAAAGGCCAGCGCCTAGTGGGACAACTGGCCAAACGTCAAGCGGTCACTAATGCCGAAAATACCGTCTATAGCATCAAACGCTTTATCGGTAGGCGTTGGCAAGACACCGAGGTAGAAAGGGGACGAGTTGCCTATCATTGCCAACGCGGTCGCGATGATACCGTCAATATCAAAATTCGCGATCGGGAATTTACCCCCCAAGAAATCTCGGCCATGATCCTGCAAAAATTAAAGGCCGATGCTGAGGCCTATCTGGGAGAACCGATTAACGAGGCCGTGATTACAGTTCCCGCCTATTTTACCGATGCCCAACGTCAGGCCACTAAAGACGCGGGGATAATCGCAGGACTAGAAGTATTAAGAATTATTAACGAACCCACCGCCGCCGCCCTGGCCTACGGTTTAGATAAACAAAACGAAGATCAACATATCCTCGTTTTTGACCTAGGGGGAGGAACCTTCGACGTTTCCATCCTGCAACTGGGAAAGGGAGTCTTTGAAGTGAAAGCCACCGCCGGCAATAACCATCTTGGGGGGGACGATTTTGATAACCTCTTAGTGCGGTGGCTGGTGGAGAACTTTCAAAGCCAAGAAAACATCGATCTATCCAGCGATCGCATGGCGATCCAAAGACTGCGAGAAGCCGCCGAAAAAGCCAAAATCGAGCTTTCTAGCCTGATTACCACCTCGATCAATCTCCCCTTCATCGCCGCCGACGAAACTGGACCTAAACACCTAGAATTGGAAATAACTCGCGCTAAATTCGAGGAATTAACCAGAGAATTAGTGGAAAAAACCCTGGAACCCGTACAACAGTCCCTCAAAGATAGCGAACTGCAGCCTAGCGATATCAATCGTGTCATTCTCGTCGGCGGTTCCACCAGAATCCCCGCCGTACAGCGATTAATCTCCCGTTTCTTTTCTGCAGGCCAGATCGATCGCTCTGTTAACCCCGATGAGGCCGTTGCTTTGGGGGCGGCGATTCAAGCTGGAGTTTTAGGTGGAGAAGTAGAAGCTATCCTCCTCCTCGATGTCACCCCCCTTTCCCTCGGCATTGAAACCCTCGGCGAAGTCTTTACCAAAATTATCGATCGCAATACCACTATCCCCACCAGTAAATCTCAGGTTTTCTCCACCGCTGCCGATGGTCAAACTTCCGTGGAAATTCATGTTCTGCAAGGGGAAAGGGCCATGGCCCGGGATAATAAAACCCTCGGTAAATTTCTCCTGACGGGAATTCCTCCCGCCCCTAGGGGTATGCCACAAATCGAAGTGGCCTTCGAGATCGATGTTAACGGCATCTTGAAAGTGGCCGCCAGCGACCAAGGCACCGGCAAAGAACAAAGCATTTTAATTAGTCATACTGGAGGGCTGAAACCGAACGAAATTGAAAAAATGCGCCTAGAAGCCGAAAAATACGCCGAATTTGATCGCGGTCGTCTGCAAATGATCGATATTCGCCAGCAATGCGATAGTCTTTTCTATAGCTACGAAGTCACCCTCAGGGAAAACAGCGAGTTAGTTGCCCCCGATATCCGGCAACTGGCCGACCAGAAGCGACAACAGTTGGAAATCGCCCTGCGCGACCCTTCCATATCCCCAGAAAAGCTAAAAACCATCCTGGAAGAATTTCGTCAGATTGTCCTCGAAATCGGTACCCGCATCTACAGGGGTAAACAAGAGGACACCCAAATCCTCAACGGTACTGATTTTGAATCGATCGATGTCACCCGAGAACTGACCCGACCCACCCGCATCCGGACCACTCCCCCCAATATCTTCGCCGACGGGCAAACCTTCTCCCACACTAGAACCAGAACCTATGGTAATCTGGAAACTAAATTCAGCGAATCGGGCAGTGATGATCACCCCTACGATGGCGAAGAAATGAGTGCCAGTGACTACGAGGCCGTAGATTAAAAAGGGAAAAGCTATCGGTCGTCAGGAGACAGGAGACAGGAGACAGGAGATTATTTTTATTTATTCTCCCCACTACCCCACTACCCCACTACCCCACTACCCCACTACCCAACCCCTAACCCCCAGCAAAAATAGTAGGGATAACCCAACTAAACTATTATGTATAGTTTGTTAAAGTAACAACTAGACTTAAACTTTATTTATAAATTGCCAGCAGAACCATAGCCCCCTATGCCCACTGATTACTACGAAATTCTAGGTGTCTCGCGAGATGCCGGCAAAGAAGACATCAAACGCGCCTATCGTCGTCTCGCCCGAAAATACCATCCCGATGTTAACAAAGAACCAGGAGCCGAGGAACACTTCAAAGAAATTAACCGCGCCTACGAAATTCTCTCGGAACCAGAAACCCGCAATCGTTATGACCGCTTTGGTGAAGCTGGGGTTTCTGGGGGCGCTGCCGGTTTTGATCCCGACAATATGGGCGGTTTCGCCGATATCTTTGAGACAATCTTTAGTGGTTTCGGGGGCATGGGCGGCCAAGCAACCGCCCGCCGACGCACAGGCCCTACCCGGGGCGAGGATCTACGTCTCGATTTTAGACTAAAATTCCGCGAGGCTGTCTTTGGCGGCGAAAAGGAAATCCGCATCCGTCATCTGGAAACCTGTCAAACCTGTAAAGGCAGTGGGGCTAGACCAGGAACCAGTTCCCGCACTTGTACTACTTGCAATGGTACTGGTCAGGTGCGTCGCGCTACCCGTACTCCCTTCGGTACTTTTGCTCAAGTTTCGGTCTGTCCCACCTGTGACGGTGCTGGCGAAGTGATCGAGGAAAAATGCGACGTTTGCGGCGGTTCCGGACGCAGACAGGAAACCAAAAAACTGAAAATTACCATCCCCGCGGGGGTTGACAACGGCATGAAATTGCGCGTTGCCCGGGAAGGAGACGCCGGACTTAAAGGCGGGCCGCCGGGGGATTTATTCGTTTATCTAACCGTGGAAAACGATGGGGAATTTCAACGGGAAGGTAATGATATTAAATCGGATATCACGATTAGTTATATCCAAGCGATTTTAGGATGTACCATCAAAGTTAATACGGTAGATGGCCAAGAAGACCTGACTATCCCTGCCGGTACTCAACCGAACACCGTACTGATTTTAGAAAATAAAGGGGTTCCCAAATTAGGCAATCCCGTCAGCCGCGGTGATCATCGCATTACCGTTAAAATCTCGATTCCTACCCGTGTCACCGGAGAAGAACGGGAATTGCTGGAAAAATTAGCAAAAGTTCGCGGGGAAACCGTGGGGAAAGGCGGCATCGAGGGATTTTTAGGTAATATCTTCCATAAATAGGGCAGGCTGAATAAATCTAAAAATCTTGTCGGATAACGGAGGCAGGGGGCGGTCGGCGGTCGGCAGTATTCAGGAGTCAGGAGTCAGGAGATAGGAGATTATTTTATTTATTCTCCCCACACCCCACACCCCACACCCCACACCCCACACCCCACACCCCACACCCCACACCCTGCCCCCAGGAGAAACTTTTTCAGCAAACCCTAAATAACTATGACTTTAGACCTGCGCGGCACTCCCTGCCCAATTAATTTTGTCCGCACAAAATTGCAATTAGAGAAAATGACCGCCGGGGAACGGTTGGAAGTCTGGTTAGATGCCG
>NZ_JASJFB010000737.1:0-2696 GCF_030065455.1 Microcystis sp. M53602_WE12
GGAATCTGCTTGTGTGGGGTTTTTAAAACCTAGAGCCAAAGTAAGTAGCTGGTTATAATTAAATTAAAAATGGATTTTAGGTTTGATCCCCCCTGCCCCCCTTGATAAGGGGGGTGCCGATAGGCGGGGGGATCCCCCCTGCCCCCCTTGATAAGGGGGGTGCCGATCCCCCCTTAGTCCCCCCTTAATCCCCCCTTGATAAGGGGGGTGCTGATCCCCCCTTAGTCCCCCCTTTAATCCCCCCTTAATAAGGGGGGCATCTGACAACTTTTAACGCCTACCTACTTATCAAATTTAGCCAAGATTTTCAATCCTTCTTCTGGGTTGCCATTAGCTGTCATTTCCTTAAATCTAGTATAGGCATCAAATTCGGCTAAAGTGTTGGGGGAAAGATATTCAATCAGTTTATTGATACTGATTCCTTTTAGTTCATTCATAGAAAACTCCTGATTCTGGCGGTAATTTCCTGAAGAACTTCTAAGAGCGTTGGAGCAGCGGACGAGATTACATTTTCTTCACTGCTGTCATGTTTGTGATGGGGATAGGTTGGGAGGTTCAGCTTTTTATGATGTGGAGTATTATCATAACGGAAAATTAAGGTATTCATGGTATTCATATACTGATAAGCGTACATATTACGATTAATAATTGTTTCGATATTGACAAACTCTCGAATATGCAGAACTGAATTATCAATGAATTTAATTTCGGCTCGAATAAATCCTTCATAACTATCACGTTTTTCACAATCTAGCGTAAAAAATTTTACTACTGAACAGGTTGCGATAATTGTTTGAATCTGTTGAAAATAATCTTCAATTAACAAATTCAATTCCTCTGAGTCTTTCTGCTTTTTCCTGTAGGCATTGTAGCATTCGCAATTCGCCAATCCATTCGTCAAGTTCCAGGGTTTCCTGAAATTCGTCGTTTTCGTAGCGATGCAGAAATTCTGCTGTGGACAGTTGATATTTGTCCTCAAATTCTCGCAGTCGTTGTTCGGTACGCTGGATACCCGCTTCAGTGGAACGTAGGGCTTCAGCGATTGCGCCTTCGATTAGAGGTTTGAGGGAGCCGGAGTGATGAGAGATGAGTGTGAGTTCCTTCATAATAAAATGGAGCTAAAAAGCTGGTGTCTAGGTAAATCAATAGTGTGCTTCTTGGCGTAATTGTTGCAGGATGTCAAGGCTTTGGATCGCGGAGGGTTGATGTTGGGATCGCAAAGCCTGGTGGGAACTTAGAGGGTGGCGGGAATTTAGCGGGGGCGAGAGTTGGGCAATGAGTTGACCTTCTCGGAAAATAATGATGTCTTGTCCTTTTTCAACTTCATGGAGGAGTTGGATGAGGGTGATGGAGGTATCGGTGATTTCTATTTTGAGCATGGGGTTGGCGTTTTAGCTTGTCTAGGTACTTAGCGATCGCTATAATGATAACGACCTTGCAAAAATTCTATCCGATCGTGACTAACCAGATAAACAATACGATCAGATTGGGTAAGGCGGCGAGACCAAACATTGGCATCTTGATATTTTAAGGGTTCAGGTTTGCCCGTTCCTTCAAAAGGATTGCGTCGAATTTCTTCAACTAAAGATAACAGACGAAGGGCAATTTTTCTCTCAGTTTCTACCCAATATCTGAGGTCTTCTAGAAACCTTATATCAAAAACGAGTTCGCGTTCTGGCTTAGGCTGAGACTTTTTCTTCTTTGTCAATACCTAACTCCTGGCATAAGTTTTCTAAAGTTTGAGGCTGATTCGTTCTGGCTTTGGCACGTTGTAGTGCATCTAGGAGGCGTACTGCATTTTCATGAGAACTGAATAAATAAGCAGTTTCTATCAAGCTATTGAGTTCTGCTGTAAGAATCAAGGAAATGCTTTCACCACCTTCCCGTGTAATTTCTATTGGTTGACGAGTAGAAATGACGCGATCGCAAATTTTGTCAAAGTTACTACCAGCTTGAGTCTGGTCAATTTTTGGGTTCATTTTTTCTCCTTTCTCCTTCTCTCTCAGATTATACTTTTGACTTTTGACTTTATTTTTCCTTTTTAGCGTCGTTGGCGAGTTGGTTGGCGCGGGCGACGGGATCAAAACGGAGGCTAGGATTCCACTTTTGGGCGATTTTAAAGCCTTCAATTGCCTCGTTGATTTTGCCTTCCCTAGCTAAGGCTTCGCTTTGTTCCATTAAAATACTCGCACTAGGCTGGGTGAGGTCAGCAGTTTGGCAGGTCGATAATTTAGCCAGCATTTGAGGATTGACAATCAAATAGTTTTTTAACCAATTACAGCCTCGAACCAACAGGCGATCGAGATTTTCCACAGGCCACACCCTCGCTGTCTTGTCAGAGGAGGCGGTGACGATGCGCTTGCCGTCTGGGCTAAAGGCGGCTGTCCAGACACGGTCTTGATGGCCGTTGAGGGAGGCGATTTCTCTTCCCGTCTCGGCATCCCACACCCTCCCTGTCTTGTCTTCTGAGGCGGTGACGATGCGCTTGCCGTCTGGGCTAAAGGCGGCTGTCCAGACAGAGCTTTGATGGCCGTTGAGGGAGGCGATTTCTCTTCCCGTCTCGGCATCCCACACCCTCGCTGTCTTGTCTGCTGAGGCGGTGACGATGCGCTTGCCGTCCGGGCTAAAGGCGGCTGTCCAGACAGAGCTTTGATGGCCGTTGAGGGAGGCGATTTCTCTTCCCGTCTCGGCATCCC
>NZ_JASJFB010000393.1:0-2365 GCF_030065455.1 Microcystis sp. M53602_WE12
AAGAGCTTTTTGTAAGTTTTTCTTTTCTTCTAAGTCTAGGAAATCTTTGGCTGGCATAAGTAGGATTTTTCTCAAGTTACTATTTCTATTTTAGGTGGTTTAAGTGCGTTTTAGCTTAGTAGTTTCGGGCATGGATACTCCTTGAGAGGTGGTGACAGGATTGGGAATTTGGGCGACGGGGATTACCGGTTCGCTAGTTGCGGCACTCAGTTCGAGATTTTGGCGTTGAGCCTCAGGGGTTTCGGGCGTACCACCGCAGCCACAGCCCGATGCTTCTACTGTTGCTTGGGTTTCCACAGATTCGGACATGGTTTCTCCTGTTAGTTGTTGAATTGCCCCAGAAATGTTCAACACTCCGGCTAAACATTTTGGTTCATTTTCGCTGTCGGCATATTGGCAGGGGAGCGCGCTTTTTAGTATCGCTTCCCGGACTGCGTGAGGATTGGGGGTTTCTCCTCGCTGCACCTGCAAGCTGAGTAATAGGGCGGCTACTCCGGCCACAATGGGCGCGGCGAAGCTGGTCCCACTCAGTTGCACAGTCCCGCCGCCTGGTTTTGCCCCTAAGATGTTTTCTCCAGGGGCAAGGATGCCTTGACTTTGGTAGGTTTCCCCCCAATTACTAAAGTCGAGGGGATGCCCTCTAGCATCAACAGCACCCACCGCTAGGACGGCGGGAAGGGCTGCCGGAACTTGCAGGCATTCACAGCCATCATTGCCAGCAGCGGCAACGATAAGAATATTTCTCTCGTTACACATCTCGACGGCGCGAATTAGCCAGTCTTCGGCTTCTCCCATATCAGTGAGGGCACCGCCGCTAATATTAATCACTTTTGCCCCTTTTTCGGCGGCTTGTTCAATCGCCCTCGCTAAATCGAGTTGGGAGAGTTTGCGGTTATCGTCGGAGAAGACGGGTACGAGTAGGCCTCGACACTGGGGGGCAATGCCAGGGATTTCGCTGTTGGGTTGTCCGAAGATGAGGCTGGCAATATGGGTTCCGTGAGTGGACATTTGCCCCGCGGTGGCTTGATGCTGGACGAGGGTGGGTAAACGGGTTAGGTCTGCCCCGTTAAAACAGGAGTGGTTAGTGTCAACTACACCATCGAGAATGGCGATGGTTATTTCTGATGCGCCTTGGGTTTGTTTTTGTAGTTCTTTTAGTCCTGGAATCGAGAGAATTTGAGTCATTTTATTAATGATTAGTGAATCAGAGTAAGTTAGGTGAAAAATGAGGTTAAAAATTAAGTTTAATAAACCCGATCATGAGTACCAATATCAATTAGAATGATTACTTCTTTTTGCTCCTTATCATTAGTTTCTGGTCTTTCTAAAGAAAATATAATTCTACAATCATAACCACAAGAACAAGCTTTTAGTCCTAATAATTTTCCTTGTAATGAATGAGTGGCTAACTGAGGGGTAAAAATATCTTCTTGCATTAGCTTTAATGTTTCAATAATTTTTTGTTCAAGTTGAGCATTACGCTTGACAAATTTACGAAATGACCGTTTAAACTTCTGTGTTGCAATAATCTCTTTCATTCATCTTCTGTTAATAGGGTTTTTAATTCATCAATAATATCTTCTAAAGGTTGCGGTTTTAATTCTCCTCTTTGAAAAGCTTCCCTCGCTTCTTTAGCATTTCGGGCTATTTCGTCTCGATAGGATTCTATCATTTGATTTTTGACAATTTCTATTAACATTTCTCTCTGTTCAATAGGTAGTTCATTAACTGTCATAAGAGCTTGTTCTAATGTCATCATAATTTATCCTCTCTTGATTGTTGTAATAGGTTTAACGGTAGCTGTAATCTTGGTATTTCCTGTCGTCAAAAAATGGGTAATTCTAAACTTTGTAGGGGTTCTAATTCATGTTTTTTTGATTCTCTTTTGGTTTTCATCATGGTAAATCCGACCTAATTGCTCTTGATTCTCCATCGTACTACCTCTTTTTTGCCGAGTCAATAGTTTTTGAGTGAATTTGTGTTAAGTTTTTGTTGAAATCATTTTCTCCGGGAGAAAAACCTACTTTTAGTCCTAGAATAGTTGGGAGGTTAGTCATTAGTAATTTTCTCAGCTATTTGTAATAGTTTTGGCGAGGGCAAAGGTTTATTTTCTTGAGTATATATATCTACCAAATCTTCTCAAACTTCTTGGGCATTATCAATGGCTTCTTGATAGGTGTTGCCGTGAGTGCGAGCGTATTTTCCCCATTCGGGTAAACTGGCAATATAGGCATTATCTGGTTCTTCGTTACTTGGTATGGTTCGATAGGGGGGCATAAATCGACTAAATCCTTATCTGGCAAGAGACTTAATTGATTAGTTCGCTCTAGATAAAAAACAATTGACAAAAATCGCTAAATGCCTT
>NZ_JASJFB010000128.1:0-4132 GCF_030065455.1 Microcystis sp. M53602_WE12
AATCCTTATCTGGCAAGAGACTTAATTGATTAGTTCGCTCTAGAGCAAAAACAATTGACAAAAATCGCTAAATGCCTTTCTCTATAAGGGTTCCATCCCTTATAACCCCCGTCCATTGCATAACACAAACCGAAGAGCCTTAATTATAACCAGCTACTTATCTCGGATTTTAACGACCATGAACACCCAACTGATTGATTCTCTCGCGCGAATCATTCTCTCTCTCTCCGAGGAAGAAAGAGAGTTACTGAATCGGAAAATTCAGAGCGAACAACGGGAAAATTGGCAGATTAACGCTCAAATTTTGGATTTAGAAACCCGTGTCAAGCAATAGGAAAATCAATATCCCATGAGTTCGGAAGAATTCTCTCCTAGATTTCGTTCTGGTGAGCTAGGGGACGCTATGGATTATTTCGAGTGGAATGTTTATTATGAAATGCTATTGGCAGCTAGAAAAGAGATAAGTTTACGATCAAATTAGATGGAGATAGCCGATTATATTCCCCTAGTTAAACGGAAATTATCCGAGAGTTCGATCGTCAACTCTTTCACGATTGTCGATGAAAGAATTTTATTTGATCGAGGCTATTTCCGAGCGAGAGTCCTTCGATTTCAGGACAACAGCTTCAAACTGACGTAAAGCAAGACTAGAACCTTGATTCCAGCCTAATTCTACATAATAGGGAAAAAGTTTCTTGATATTTATATCGGGAAAGAGACGACTATTTTCGCTTTCTTGATAACCGTCTTCTCTGAACAGATATATTTTCAATTCTTCCCGACGATAAACCCACAATTCGGGTATTTTCAACAATTGATAAGCTGCTACATCAGTCAGGGAAGTAAAATCCACTTCTATAGCTAAATCGGGAGGAGGATCAACAGTTAAATCAATTCTCTCTTTGCCTAAAATTGCCTGTCTATTATCAATATAAAAACAAGTATCTGGTTCTAATCCCGCTTCCCCCGGAATTTTCAATGTAATCGGATCAAAACATTCCCAGTCTTTGCCTTGACGACGAAGGATAATTTTTACTAAATCACTTAAAAGATTGATACGTTTGCCATGACTTGGTAAGGGAGACATAAGCCGAATTTCTTGAGTTTTGCGATTAAAATAGAGTTTGGGATAGGTTTTCTGGAGACGTAAACTCAGCAATCTTTCGTAATCTTCCCAAGTCTGATGGGGAAAAATAACTTGACTGCCCGGAGATAAAGATAAAGTATTTTCGTTGAGAGTAATTAGGAGCATTTTGGTAATTATCCTTGATTTTTAGCTGTGGGATTTAACTAATTTTGCTCTGGCAACCAATGCCTATCAAGCATTTGTTCAAGGGAATAGGGACAATTTAGAGGAAAATTGTGAGGAGATATTTCAGTTTTTTGCCCAACAATAAAAACGGCATCTTGATAGATTTTTTCTTGGTTATCTAGGAGATATTTTTCTAAATTTGTGCTTAAGTATCCATTTAGCTGAACTCTAAAAGTAGCTATTTCTCCTTGCCAATGCCGATGATGTAATTCAAATTCTTCCAGCCAATATTGCCACAACAAAAGATGAATAATTATCTGTCTTAAAAAACTCTCAACTCGATTTTTATCCCGTTTGCTCAAAGCCTCCAACTCCTCGATTAAATGTTGAATATCCAACTCAGCTAGACGATTAGCCTTGAGAAGTTTAATTGTTTCAGTCAACCAGAGATGTTCATCTTGTTCGTAGAGAAATTGTAACTGATTTAGCCAAGTATCTTTTTTCATATTTTTTTGGCTGAGGAGACTTCTAAAACTGCTTTCGGGTAGGCAATGCGTTGATGGTGGAATTGTTGCCAAACTTGCACAAAAACCTCGGCAATAATTGGTAATTCCTCCTGACGAATACCACTATCTACTAATTGTTGATCGCGCCATCGGGCCTGAAAAATCTTTTTGATCATATCCATGGCTTGTTCTGGGGATGCCTCCTTCAGCGATCGCAAAGCGGCCTCGCTACTATCGGCTAACATGACGATCGCCGTTTCTCGCGATTGGGGAATCGGACCATCGTAGCGAAAGGCCGCCTCATCGACGAATTCTTGACCATTTTGGGCGGATTTTTGCAAAGCTTGCTGATAAAAATAGGAAATTAAGAGATTGCCTTGGTGTTCGGGAATAAAATCGCGGACCACTCGCGGTAAACCGTGTCTGCGGGCCATGACTAACCCTTCGCTAACGTGCTTTTTAATAATCTCGGCGCTGACGTAGGGATCGTTAATTTCATCGTGTTTATTCGGGCTACCCATTTGATTTTCAATAAAACCGAGAGGATCGTGCATTTTCCCGATATCGTGATAGAGGGTCCCCGTGCGAATTAATTCCACATTACAGTGCAGTTTTCGGGCGGCCGCTTCAGCTAAACAGGCGACAAAAAGGGTATGTTGAAAAGTACCCGGTGCTTCCGTGGCCAAACGTTTGAGCAAACTACAATTAGGATTGGACAACTCCACCAGACGAATGGGAGTGACCACATCGAAACAGCGTTCCAAATAGGGGGATAATCCTAGGGCGATTACCGTCCAAGCTATTCCCGATAGACCATAGACGAGCGCCGTGGGTAGTAGAGTATAGATGATCGTGCTGGCCGTGGCGCTAACGATTAGGTAAGTGAGCAGATAAACACCCCCTTGGCTGACTCCGATTCCCATCCCTAGTAGCGATAATTCATCCCGGGAGCGCAATTTTGCCGCTATCATCGCCGCTAATAGTCCCCCCATCGTCCCGGCGATTAAATCGGCGCTGATGCCTTGGATGCTGAATAGGGAAAGACCAGCAGTTAAGAGGACTTGGGTGACGGCCAGAGTCGGGCCGTAGAAACTGCTGACTAATAAACCCACGGCTGCCAGATTGGTAAAGGGAATATTGGCGATCGCTAGGATCGGTGTGGTAAAACTCAGTAAACCCAAGAGAAGAAAATCCCGGTGACGCAGGGGCCGATGGAGACGCTGGGAAACGAGGCAAAAAGTCCCGATCGCACTGGTGACAAGGATTGCCGTTGACCCTAAACCCATCCAGTTAATGCCCCGTTCGCTTAAACCAAAACCATCGATGAGAACAAACTGAGCTTGAGTAATTTTTTCGCCTGCTTTAACGATAATTTGACCGGTTTGAGCGCTAGACATGACCATATCTACCGCTTCCACCGCTTTAGCGGCTTGTTCTTTGGTTGCCTCCCGATCTTCTATCAGGTTCGTTTGTCCCTCTAGGGCTGCCAGAAGGATATTTTCGGCTAAAGACTGCTGGCGACTGGTTAGGCGATCGCTGCTAATCTGCACGGCGATGGTATCCTGTAGGTGACTGGTGGAAATCCCCGGGGGAATGCCTTGCACCAAAATCCGGCGACTCGCTTGCAGGACGGCTTTTTCTAGGTTTTGCCACTCTCGATCGCCCATTTGGGCCGCTGTGATCAGATCGGCGTATTTGAGTTTATTTAAGCTGGAATGCCGATAATTTTGGCTGGTTTGCTCCTTTATTTGCCGTAATTGCCCTAATCGATCGATAAATTGCTCAAAGTTTCCCTTGGCCACGCGCTGACGATAGGCTTGGATTTCGTCTATAGCATATTCCTGCTCTTTTGTCAAGAGTTTCGTAAAAGATTCTTCATAGTTGAGGCGGCTTTGTAGAGTTGACCATTGAGGGGCAGAAAAGGTGAGCAGCATTTCCATTGTGGCGTTAGAAATAGTCCTGCCCATTAAAATGGAATTTCTTCGCAAAATTGGGCGAATTTGACTTAATTGCCCTAAGGTGTCCTGCAGCGATCGCTCGATCTGGTCGGTGGTTTGGGGGTCTCTTTTCAGCCGGGGAAGCAGTCCAGCCCGAATTTTTTGGCGTTTGAGGGCGGTGGTTTCTTGGTCTTGAAAACGGGCATCTTCGGGGGCGATAATCGTAACCGGGGAAATAGTCCCGACGGCCAATTTCGGCTGATTATAGAAACGATAACCGACCACGCTAGTCAGACAACCGACGGTAAACAGGAAGATTAAGGGTCGTCGCAGTTTACCCAGGGAGTAAGAGCGAGATTTTCGGGCAGAATCAGGAAAAACAGTGAAAGAATGCAGAAAATGATTCATAAATTCCAGCTAAATTCTATAAACTGCGC
>NZ_JASJFB010000238.1:0-9982 GCF_030065455.1 Microcystis sp. M53602_WE12
ACGCACAAACTGAGATGTCCTAATTGCTTCATCTAGTCTTTGGTATTGTTCTGGTGTCCCGTTTTTTAACTTGGCTTCTACGACTAGCATTGATTAATCTTCGACCCTGGATAAATTAAGTATAACACAGTTTACCTACAAATGGTAGAATTAAAATCGTGCTTTGCGGTTGATATTCTGGTCGGATTTCATCCCCCGCAAAGGTGAGTATCTTGTCGAAAAATCTAGCGGGGGCATTCATCCGACATTTTAGGTAAAACCCAACATCCTCTACTAAGTGAGACTAAGAAATTATGTCTCACTTAGTAGCTTTTTCCTGGTTGCAAGGCTCTGTCCCGACCCACGCAGGAGTCCTAGTTCCTAAGACCCATACTTTTTCTGGCAACAAGACCCGCCGAAGCTCGTTTATCGCGCAAGGAATAGTGGTCAAGATATATTTGTTAAGTAGTCTGACATAAATTCTGTTGTCTATCTTAAGAAATGTAAATTGCCGCAATTCTTACTGACGACCGACTTGAAAGAGGCAGGGGGCAGGAGGGAAAAGTACCACTTTCAGGCTTGGCGGTGCCAACTTTGGCATCGGGACTGACGACCGACGACCGACTCCTTACTCCACAGTTAACTTTACTTTTGTCCAACTACTTAGAGCATCGGTTTTTAGATTTATTCAGCCAACCCTACTTATGAGATGCACCCGAAAAAATAAATCTGATTTGTGCATAAAAACTAAAGACTATAACATTAGAAAACTAAACCTGTTATAATCGGGGCAAAAATAAATGCTTGTAATCCTAATTAGAACATGGTCAATAGTATTTTAATGATTCCTGTTCATTTGGATGCTCTTTATCTGAAAAGAGAGCGCCTAGTTATAGAGGCGATGGCAGATTTGAGCATAATTCCTTATTTTAATAGAAAAAGAGACGTAAATCCGAATATTGCTCATATCAGCGAGGAGATTGTTTCCCAACCCTTTCAAAATCAAAATCTCTACCTGAAAGCAGGAATCCATTTACATTGGGCGTTACCCGATGCTTTAACAAAAGGTATTCAAGATAGCGATAAAAAGACAGTTTTCCCATCAGTTCCTAATCGCTGGTTAGTAACACGCACTCTTAACGGCGAAAAACGTCAATGGGTGGTGGAGAGTGATTATCTTTATCGGGAAGGAGAAGGGGAGCAGTTAGGTAGTATTGCTTATCCCATTGAGATAAAAAATGGTAATCATCAACCATTTCGCTATTTAGGTCGCAAACTGCCTATAGAAGCTTGGTTAGAAAATGATCCCAAGGCTGAATACTTACCCTTATTGACGGCGGTAGGTTATGGTGAACCGACTTTTGCGGCTTTTTATCCCAATTGTCACAGTGTTTTTGGATTTTATGATGATTATTCTCCTGAAAATACTGATGGGTTACAGTATGATGTGATTGCGTGGTATAGTCACTTAGAAAAGGATTATTTCAATCAGTTTATTCAGTTAAAATTAAAATTAAAAGATAAATTGAGTACACAGGAATTAATCAAAGCGATACAAGAGGAATTCAAGTGGGACATTCCCGTTAAAAGCAATGAACAAATACCTCAAAGAATACTTTGCTATGCCCGCTTAAAGTTTGCTTCTCCAACCAATACAGAGAAAGAAATTTCGGTAGAAGTGGCTGTAGGAAATACGGGAACGGAGGCATTATCTGCTTATTTAGGTCAAAAAATTGACAACAATTCTCAATCTATTATTGAAGATCAATTAGAAGCTTTAACCCTATCTTCTAGTCTAGAACATCGGCAGTTGGATCTAACAGCTAAGTTTGAGGAAGCACGCCATGAAAAAGGGTTTAATGCGGTCTCATCTGGCACAATATGGACAATTACTTTAGGAAGCACAAACGCTACAACAGCAAATGCTGAAGATGCTCAAGCTCAGAGCGAAGTTACTTTACCCGATAATATAGCTCCTAAACTGAATCAGCTTAATCTATCTCAACAGAAATATGACTGTACTTTCGATGAAATTGAGTCAATGCGTCGGCAACTCTTTTCTGATTGGTATAAGTATATGTTAAGTGTTTATCCCCCCAAGGTAGCACCGCTCAGTATCCTGATATTGATGAAGTTAAATATTATATTGAGGAGAAGGGAATTGAACCTTTAAAGGCAAAACTGAATAATCTAGAGAATTATGAAAAGTTATTGAATGAATCTTTAACTCAATTACAACAGGCGATCACTCAAGCAAATATTACCCAGTGTAAATTAAAAGTTAGTGATATTTTAGACTGGGAAAAATTGATTAATCAGTTAGAACAGGAAACAACAGAGCCGATTAAAATAATTAAGCAGTTAATCCCAGATTTGGCCAGTAAAATTGCAGGGAAAAATCAAGGAGAAATTATAGATGCCTTAAATTTAATTTTGACTAAAAGGGACTTTTACCAAGAAGATGTATTCAAGGCAATTGCCCAAGTATTATTAGAGAAAAAACCCAATTTAATTGATTGTAACGAAGAAGAATTAGTCCGTTGCAATCGTCTGCTTTTAGAAGTTTCTTTCCCTCAGCTAATTTTAAAAGCTCCACCACCTTACACCCTGAAACCTATTGCCAGTTCCCGTTATTGGCAACCAACAGAACCGGTTATCTTGATGGTGGGGGAAGGGGTAAAACCCACCATTCGCCATGGACAAGATGGAAGATTGAGGGATGATGGACTGTTAGAATGTGAGATTTTACAACAGGAAGAGGACATTTTTCTCAATGGATTTTCGTCTATTCTCGGTAAGATTGATCAGATAGAAAACAATAAAACAGGGGAACATATTGGCTTTAACACTTGGGAAGAACAACCTTGGCATCCGTTTTTACTAGAGTGGGAGGTAGAAGTTTTTCCCCTCCAAAATGGCTGTAATCATGGCATCTATAATCATCAATATGATGCTGAGTTTATTACGGGTAATTATACCTTGAAAGAAAACGAGCCAGAGCTTTCTTTACAGTACGGAAAGGGGGCTGTTCTTAAAGCTGCTAATGTTTATAGTGGTCGGAGTATTTTAACACCCCATGCCGGAATTAAGCTTAAGGAAAAAATAGAAGTTTATTTAAAGAAACAATTACCTGATGAGGCTAAAGAATATTACGAACTAAACCTGTCTGAACAAGAAGAAGCTTACCAAAAAAGAATCCAAGATTGGTATAAGGACAAACCAAATTCTTTGACCAACTTAGACCAACAAGAAAAGATTCAAGCCATTCAAGCTTGGTATGAGCAAAAACCCTGTTATGATCCTAGTAATCCTAATTTAATTTTCACTAATCTATTCTCGGATCAAAAAGCTAAAGACCCCATTTATACTGCCATTAGAGCTTATCAAAATCTTTTAAGCCTAAATTGTCTATCTCAAGCTTTAGGAGGGTTTAACGAGGCTTTATTGATGCACAAACAGACCTTACAGTTACCTATTGCTGATCCTTTAGGATTTAATGATTATCAGCCTTTTACAAATGAAATAAAAGAAATGGTACAACAAAGTGTCCGTAGTGCGCCAGAACCTTTAAATGATTTTAACCCAATTCGCTCAGGGGTAATGAAGATTTTGCGGTTACGGTTGGTGGATACTTTTGGACAAGTGAAGGATTTAGATATTAGAAATATTATCACTCCTGAACAGATGACGACTCCAGGCAGTCCCTATCTGATATCTTTACCCCCTCGTTTGGTACAACCGGCGCGTATTAATTTCCGTTGGTTATCTGCAATTGAAGGGGAACAGGAAATGAATAGTCATCCAGCTACTACTCCTATTTGTGGCTGGATATTGCCTAATAATTTAGATAATAGTCTCGCTATCTATGATAATCAAGGTAAGGCGTTGGGTTCGATTAATCAATTAGCAAAATGGCAAGCTGCGCCGGGAGAAAATACGGTTATCACCGTTGATAAAATTGATGATCATTTACAAATTGATGATCATTTACAAAAAGTGATTAACTATATTATTAAGCAGGGGGCAGAATTTTTGTCTAATTTTATTTCGGCTTTAGATAGTGGTTTAGAAAACATTGATCCCGAAAATTCAGCGCAAAATCAAGGTTTAGCACTGTTAATGGGACGACCTATTGCCCTAGTCAGAGCTTCTTTAAATTTGGAATTAGAGGGACTTCCAGCTATTAACCAAGATTGGGGAGTATTTTGGCAAGATTTAAGACGTAATTGGCGAGAAACAGATGGCTTTGAAAAGGTCAAGTTTCCGATTCGTTTAGGGGAATATAAACAGTTAAATGATGGTTTATTAGGTTATTGGTTGGAAGGGGATGATGGAAGTCTCAAGGATGTATTTTATGCCCCTCAAAGTGATTTAGAGGGAGTTGATCATTCTGCAATTAAATTTCATAATGCTAACAATCCTTGGCACATTGATCTTAATCTAAAAGATCCAGCCACTTTATTGACTATGCTCATCGATCCCAGAGGAAAAGTTCACGCAACTACTGGAATTTTACCGACGAAATCAATTGATATTCCCCCGGATCAATATCAACAAGCGTTAGAGAAAATAGAAATTACTTTCTTCTCTGCTCCTATCTTGACAGATTATGGTAAGATTAATTTAGCTTTACCTGATGAAGTCGGTTATCAGTGGTCATGGTTAGAGAAAGAAAAAGAGCAATGGTCAACTGCTGACAAAATAGGTCAAACTAATGTTAATGCTATCTTCTCTGGCAAGCAAGAAATTCGAGAGGGATGGTTAAAGTTAAGCCTAAAAAAAGAGCCACCAAACCCTAATAGTCCTAATCCCTAACTTTATTCAAGATTCACCCGCTAATTTTTTAAATCAAGGAGTATCAATTATGAGTAACACTAATGACTTAGTTCTACATCTAAAACTAGATACCATTATCCCCGATGCAGACAATCAAAGAGTTCGTAGTGCTTTTTTAAGTGAGAATGTTTCAGCTTCTACTGAGAGCCAATATAAGATTCATGGTAATCCCCAAGTTGTGAGTGATGAACATTTTGGCAGTTGTTTCATTTTTGATGGAAGACAAGACTATATAGAAATTCCTAATTCAGAGGACATTAACTTTGCAACTAATCAAGATTTTACCGTTGCCAGTTGGATAAAAATAGCCAAAGAACAACCATTTAAAACCAATGGTGACAACGATATTATTGAAAAATGGAATGGTAGTGGAGGTTATCCCTATGTCATCAGATATATTCCTGATAACCAAACAATCTGTGCGGCAAGATATGATGGTTCTAATAATCCCTCTATCACCACCACAACTAAACTTAATAGTGAGCAATTATATCACATTGCTTTTGTTAAAGAAGGGAGCAAGTTGCGGCTTTATTTAGATGGACGTGAAGAAAATAGTACGGATGATACAACCCAATCTCAAACACAAAATGATTCACCTCTTTATCTAGCACGTAGAGGAGGAAGCAATGAAGCTTATGCTAACTATTTTGCGGGAACAATTGCTCATCTCCGCATCTATAAAAAGGCATTATCTCCAGAAGAAATTAAACAGGATATAAATGATAATTTAACGGTGATCGCCGCTTTTAATCTTGCCTATCCTCTTGATTTTGACTTATATGAAGGGGACAATAAAGAGTCCATTATCTTTATTGAAAATGATACTAAGGGAGAAGAACTGGTTTTTGAAATTCAAAATGATACAGAACAAGAGATTACTTTACCAGCAAAAAGTGGAGCAGTCACTCAAAATAATTATCATTTTGAATTAAGATTTAGACCTGATACTCTATCGCCTAAATCTTTACAGCAATTGGCTTTAAAACCCCAAAGTAATTGGAGTATGAGTTCTCCTGTTACTCAAGCAGATGGGATAGTTTCTCTCTATTTCTTAACAACTAATACTACTTTATCAGCTAATGAGGTCGTTACTTTAACCCTGCCAAACGTCAGTGCTTCAGCAGCGGGAGGGGCGAGAACAACCAGAGTTGAGTTTTTATGTCCAGAGTTTACTTATCAAGGAGAGACTTTAACTCATTATTATCGAGAAAAAAAACTCAGCGTTATCGATCATCGAGGGAAGAAAAATATTCCGCTTCATGTCAGTTTTGTAGGCTCTAATCGGATTTTGAATGATGGCACAACGACAAATAAGTTAACTTTGCGAATTGTTAATGTATTAAAAGATAAATCTATTCCTTTGATTCCAGATAGTAAGGGGGATAATGCCTCTAAGTTTATTATCTCTTTTGATGTTCAAGAAGCAAATCAAAATAAGGATTGGGCTTTGGGAACCACAAGTCAGGTACAAGGAATAGGGATTCAAGGAAAAGATTTTCGACTGAGGGCAAGACATATAGAGGAGTGGAAAATTGTTAAAGAGACTCAAGGACAGTCGCCAACTTGGACAATAACTAATCAAAATGAAGAAAACGTTGAGTTACGACAGGAACAGGGTATTGAATTAACAATTAACAATATCATTTCTTCTCTTCCTTCCGGTCAGATCAATCTTTATATACGCTATGAAAATATTCCGGGTTATTGGGATGGAACTTTTATTTGCACCATAGAGAAAATGCCCATTTTATATAAGGAAGGTAATGTAGGGATTGGTATCAGCGACCCAGGGAAATTCAAATTAAACGTACAGGGAGGCGATCTCAATGTTAGCGGCACAATTTACCGAGGTGGAAATCCTCTGATTTATGAAAATTATGAGATTTATTTAAGAGGTTCTGCTTTTGACTCTCCCGAAGGAAATAATACGTTTTTAAAAATTGCTAATGTTGCAATTACTATGACTAATAACAGGGGATTAAATACAGTTATTCTTCGTCCTGATGGTAGTTATAAAAAAGGCACTTCTCATGATATTTTTGCCGATAAAAGTTATTGGAATGATTGGGCAAATTGGATTAATGATCAAAACAATGTTGCTAATGGTGATGTTGTTGCAGTAGCTAGTTGGGATGCTATAAGGAATGCTCCTAGAGGTGGAGCTGCAGAAACTTTATTGACCTCCATTAAGGCTTTCAGGGCTTTTGAGGCAGAAAAAGGTGAATTTCCTGAGCGTTCTCCCTATGTTCTCTTATTTGTCAAAGGACGAGCGGGAGCAATGGAAGTCTGTCAACCCCATAAAGGACTTAATGCTCATCTGAAAACAACTTACTATGAACTGTTGAATTATGGTAATACTTCAGTCGTTTTAAGGGGAATGATTATAATGTGGGCTGGGGATGTCAATCAAATTCCTGTTGGTTGGGCTTTATGTGATGGCCAGAATGGTACACCCGATTTGCGAGATCGGTTTATAGTAGGTGCAGGATCTAACTATGGAGTTAAGACTACTGGGGGTCAGGCTACTGTAACCCTAACCGAAGCACAAATGCCTCCTCACAGACATACTGGAACAGCAGAAAGTAGTCAGCACCGGCATATCATCCCAACGGATAGTGGTGGTGGTGGAGAAGGTTGGGGGCAGGAGAGAATGATACAAGCAAATGTTTATAACAATGCAAATAATTGGGCTAATGCAAACAGCTACGCCTATACATACGGAGACCCTGTGGCACAATGGACTCCTAATTCAGCACCGACTGGGGGAAAGGGGGAACATACTCATAACTTGGCTATCAATCAAAGTGGTGCTGGACAAGCACATAACAACATCCCACCCTATTATGCGTTAGCCTATATTATGAAGCTATAGCCTTTTATTTTGCTCCAAATTAGCTAAAAAATGATGGAACATAAAAAGCGATCGCACTTCATCCCACTCCCAATTCTCAGAGGAATTTCTTATGATACAGACTTACCCTATTTCTAAAACTATCACCACCCTAGAAGCTCTTGAACAAAAGTTCAAATTATCTCCTACAGATAATGAGCTATTCTTTCAGGAATGGCAACAGGACTTACCTGAACTAACGGATCAAGAAAAAGAAACCCTAGAGCAAATTAAAAGACGGTTTTTACGTCATAGAAAACGAGTTTCTCTCACCGAAGGAGTTATCAATCAATTACTCATTTCTCCTTTACTGACATTAGCGGGTTTATATGATGAACCTTTCTATGTCACCACGGAAGCAAGTGTTGAGCTAGAAATAGAAGAAGAGGAGGAAATCTTACGGGGGAGAATAGATACTTTAATTATTGCTCCACAACTGTGGGTGTTAATCATTGAGTCTAAATCTACCATTGCTTTTCCCGTTGCATTACCGCAAATAATGACTTACATGATGGCAAATCCTAACCCTCAAATACCGGTCTACGGTTTGATAGGTAACGGTGATGAATTTATGTTTATTAAAATGCTGACTCAAGGCGTTCCTCAATATGACTTTTCTAACATTTTTTCCCTGCTTTTACCCCGGAGAAATCAGTTAGAGGATATATTGCAAATTCTCAAACAAATTGCTAAAATTATGATCATAAATATGACGGGGTAAATCGGGAAAACTTGTTAAGCGATCGCCTCCAATTCACCCCCCACCCTAAGAGGATGATTAACCATGACATTATTGAATTACTTTTAAAAGCTCGTCAAAGTGTTTCCGCAGCACAAGTATTACTCGATATTCTTAGTGAAATTACAAGAGGTAATCAATCATGATCCTGCAAACAGAAAAAAAATACTATACCCCCGAAGAATACTTAACTTTAGAGGAAAAAGCAACAGACAAACATGAATACCGAGATGGAGAAATTGTAGTTATGCCGGGAGGGACAACGAATCATAATCAAATTGCAGGGAATTTTTACAAGCGATTTCCTCTCAACATTCAAAAACAAGATTACTATGTTTATATGAATGATGTCCGCTTGTGGATACCTCAATATCGTCTTTATACCTATCCTGATGTGATGGTTATTAAGGGAAAACCTATCTATGAAGGAAAAGGGATAACTAATGTAACAAATCCTTTAATTATTGTCGAAGTTCTTTCTCGCTCAACCAGAGATTATGATCTGCTTCGCAGCGCCGTAGGCGTTCGGACAGATAAATTTGAATTTTATCGTTCTATTCCCGAGTTTCAAGAATATATTTTAATTGATCAATATCGCTTTTATGCAACTCAATATTTTAAGCAGGGGGATGGTAAATGGATTTTTAGTGATTATAAAGGAGAAGAATCTCTGTTAAAATTGGCTTCAGATGAGTTTGAAATTTCCTTGAAAGATTTGTATGCAAGAGTTGATTTTGAATTAGATGAAGGGTAAAATAGGAGACTTTATTTATGATTCAATTATTACCAAAATTAATCACCTTTGATGAGTTTATCGAATGGCTACCGGAAAATCGCCATTATGAATTACATGAAGGAATAATTATCGAGATGCAACCCACAGGACAACATGAGGATATTACTAGCTTTCTTACCCAAGAATTAACCTTAGAATACCTGAGGATGAATTTACCCTATCGCATTCCGCCGAAAGCTTTAGTTAAGTTAAAGGATAAGGAAACGGGTTATAATCCAGATTTGTTACTAATTAATCGTCAAAATCTGATCAATGAGCCATTATGGGAGAAAAAATCAACTCTTATTAATGGGGAATCTATTCCTTTAGTCATTGAAGTTGTTAGTAGTAATTGGCGGGATGATTATGGTTATAAATTAGTTGATTATGAGGCGATGGGTATTAAGGAATATTGGATTGTAGATTATTTAGGCATAGGTGGAGTGCGTTTTATTGGACAGCCAAAACAACCGACTCTTTCTATTTATCAACTGATCGATGGGGAGTATCAAGTACAACAATTTAGGGGAAAGGATTTAATTAATAAATCACTAATCTTTCCTGAGTTAAATTTAACGGCTGAACAAGTTTTTCAAGGGCAAAAGTAAATTTTTAATTTTTAATGAACTACCCCGCCGCAAGCGGACGGGGTATCAGAATCAAAATAGACTCAATTGTAGATTTTGGTGTAGCTGCAGGTATTCTTTATCTTGTTCTTTTACATATCTCGCTATCATACCTTCATCCCCATGCTTTCCTA
>NZ_JASJFB010000838.1:0-6489 GCF_030065455.1 Microcystis sp. M53602_WE12
GCTCAGCATCCCTATAAAACTCAAATCTTGGACTTCCATTCCTGCAAAACCCAATGGGCAACTCGTTCACTCTATTTTGAGGGACAGAAGCGAAATCAATTCTGTATCCTACACTACCGTTTGAATTTGGAATTGCTGGAGCGACCCCGATAGATAATCGGTGATCTAGAAAAATTTTTGCTAGAATGCAATTTTACCAGTAAAATTGGGAACATTTAAGGGTAGTGGAGAGTTTAAGAATCGTCTATGACATTTTCTTCCAAGAAAACCCGTGCCGTTGCCCTACGCAATTACTTTTCCCCCTTTGGTAACAAGTTGGTGCAGTCGGGATATATCGGTGCCGACCAAATGCAACAAGCCCTAGTGGAAACACGGAAATCGGGACGATCGCTAGTAGAAATATTACAACAACTAACTGGGCGCCCTTTGCCCCCGGATTTGCAGCGACAGTACAAGAAAAATCAGTTATTTGAATTAAAAATTCTCTACGGAGTCGAATCGATCGACCCCGAATTAAGCGATGTGGATGGACTGGAAATAGCCCGATTGATCGATTCTTTGATTCCGATCGATCTTTGTCGTCGCTATCGTCTCATCCCCCTGCGAAAGATCGAAGGAGAGCCGGCTGCGATTTTGATAGCCATGGTCGATCCCGACAACCTCGAGGCTTCCGACGATATTAATCGTATTCTCCGCCCCAGGGAGTTAGGTTTACAGCGTTTGGTGATTACTAGCGAAGATTATGAAAGATTACTGGAAAAATTCCACTCGGCTCAATCGGAATTAGAACAGGAAAAAGCCCGACTGCAAAAAGAAAAAGAACTAGAAAAACTCTCGGATCTCACTGGTATTGTCAGCAATATTGAGGTGGCCTCTGGTGCGGCTAACGATGAAGTGGCCGATGATCTCGGAGAAGGGGAAGCTAATCAAGCTCCCGTCATCAACCTCGTCAATAAAATTATAGCTAAAGCCCTACAGGAAGGGACTTCCGATATTCACATCGAACCCCAAGAAGAATTCCTGAAAATTCGCTTTCGCAAAGATGGAGTTCTTCATCAAGCTTTTGAGCCACTGCCGAAAAGAATTACCCCGGCGGTTACAGCCCGTCTTAAAATCATGGCCGAGCTCGATATCGCCGAACGTCGTCTTCCCCAAGATGGTAAAATTCGGCGGATGTATCAAGGGCGGAAAGTGGATTTTCGGGTTAATACCCTGCCCAGTCGCTACGGGGAAAAAGTCTGTTTACGGATTCTCGATAACTCGGCCACCCAGTTGGGTTTAGATAAACTGATCACCGATCAAAAGACCCTGCAAATCGTCCGAGACATGGCCAGTCGTCCCTTTGGTCTGTTGCTGGTGACAGGCCCGACCGGTTCGGGGAAATCCACCACTCTATACTCGGTGTTAGCGGAAAGAAATCACCCCGGGGTCAATATTAGTACGGCCGAAGATCCGATCGAATATTCTCTACCAGGCATCACCCAGGTGCAGGTAATTCGCGAAAAAGGCATGGATTTCGCCTCGATTCTGCGGGCATTCATGCGACAAGACCCGGATGTGATTCTGGTGGGAGAAACTAGGGACAAGGAAACGGCCAAAACAGCGATCGAGGCCGCCCTAACCGGTCACTTGGTCCTAACTACCCTACACACCAACGATGCCGCAGGTGCGATCGCTCGTCTCGATGAGATGGGGGTTGAACCGTTTATGATTTCTGGTTCTCTCTTGGGAGTCTTGGCCCAGCGTCTCGTGCGGCGCGTCTGTAGCCAGTGTCGAGTCGCCTATCACCCCAGTCAAGAGGAATTAGCCCGTTTTGGTCTTTCCGCCGCCAATGAACGGGAAGTGACCTTTTATAAGGCTAATACCCTCACCCTTGAGGAAATTCAACAGGCGCGAAAACAGGGCAATCTCTGCCTTAAGTGTAGCGGCAGCGGTTATAAAGGTCGCATTGGTGTCTATGAGGTAATGCAGAATAGTGAACGACTACAGCAGTTAATTAACCAAGGGGCAACCACCGATCGCATTAAGGAGACGGCCGTCGATGAGGGCATGGTGACACTCCTAGCCTATAGTTTAAATCTGGTGCGCGAGGGTTACACCACCCTCGAAGAAGTGGAACGGGTGACATTTACCGATTCCGGTCTGGAAGCGGAACTAAAAGCCAAACGGAAAAGCGGTTTAATCTGTCGTGGTTGTCGCGCCGAACTACAACCAGAATGGCTCGATTGTCCCTATTGTATGACACCGCGATTTAGTGATTAAGACAGTTTTTCAGTTATCAGTTATGAGATTTGAGTTTTAAGTAAGGAGTATTAAGTGAGTAGTCTTAAATAGCACTTTCCCAATGTCTTTTCACTGGTTACTGTTCACTGATTTTACCTTAGAGATGGGGTTTAACTTATGGAATTAATGATCGAAGATTTAATGCAACAATTGGTCGAGATGGGCGGTTCTGATATGCACATTCAGTCTGGGGCACCAGTCTATTTTCGCATTAGTGGCAAACTGTCCCCGATTAATGAAGAATCTTTAACCCCGCAAGATTGTCAGAAATTGATTTTTAGTATGCTCAATAATACTCAAAGAAAAGAGTTAGAGCAGAATTGGGAATTAGACTGTTCCTACGGGGTGAAAGGATTAGCAAGATTTAGGGTCAATGTTTATAAAGAAAGGGGGGCTTATGCAGCTTGTTTACGGGCTTTGTCCTCTAAAATTCCTAACTTTGAACAATTAAATTTACCTAGAGTAGTACGGGAGTTATCGGAAAGACCGCGGGGATTAATTCTCGTAACTGGCCAAACAGGTTCGGGTAAAACTACCACTTTAGCGGCAATTTTAGACTTAATTAATCGGACTAGGTCTGAACATATTTTAACGGTAGAAGACCCAATTGAATACGTTTTTCCTAATATAAAAAGTCTGTTTCACCAACGACAAAAAGGAGAAGATACCAAGAGTTTTGCTAACGCTTTAAGAGCATCTTTACGGGAAGATCCTGATATTATCCTTGTGGGAGAAATGCGGGATTTAGAAACAATTAGTTTGGCAATCACGGCGGCAGAAACTGGTCACTTAGTCTTCGGAACCCTACACACTAGCTCGGCAGCGGGAACAGTGGATCGGATTATTGACGTTTTTCCTGCTAACCAACAGGCACAAATTCGCGCCATGTTATCCAATTCTTTACTAGCAGTTTTTAGTCAAAACCTAGTCAAGAAAAAAAATCCTAAACCGGGGGAATTTGGTCGGGCAATGGTACAGGAAATCATGGTGGTAACTCCAGCGATCGCTAATCTAATTCGGGAAGGAAAAGCCCCCCAAGTCTATTCAGCAATTCAAACGGGAATGAAGTTAGGAATGCAAACCATGGAACAGGGATTAGCTAATTTAGTTGTTAGGGGTGTTGTCTCTTTGGAAGAGGCCATTTCTAAAAGCGGTAAACCCGATGAATTACAACGTCTTATCGCCGGGGCCAGCGCTAACGCTAAAGCCCGGATTTAATCCTAAATCCTGTTTAAAAGGTATAGGAGAGTGGGAAGTTTTTTGCTGTAAACAGTGAACTGATAACTGATAACTGATAACTGATAACTGATAACTGATAACTGATAACTGATAACTGATAACTGATAACTGATATGTCCTATGCCTAATTTTGTCGCACAAGTTAAAAACGGCTCTGGAAAAGTTTTCCAAGAGAAAGTTGAGGCCATGTCTCCCGAACAGGCCCGGACGATGCTGAAGGCGAAATATGCCGCCGTCGGTAAAGTCAAAAAAGTGAGGGGAGAGATCGATCTTTCCGGTTTACAGTTGATGTTTGCCAGCATTTCCATCAAAGATAAAGCGGTTTTTTCCCGTCAATTTTCGGTAATGATTAATGCTGGTGTGGCGATTGTGAGATGTTTGGGAGTTTTGGGGGATCAATGCGGTAATCCCAAGATGAAAAAAGCTCTACAAGCGATTAGTGCTGAGGTACAGCAAGGGACTCCGTTATCGGAAGCGATGGCCAAACATCCCGAATGTTTTGATGAACTTTATGTCAGTATGATCGAAGCTGGAGAGACGGGGGGGGTACTCGATGAAGTGCTGAACCGTCTCTCGAAACTTTTGGAAGATATGGCCCGCTTGAAAAACCAGATTAAATCAGCGATGACCTATCCGGTAGCGGTGGGAATTTTGGCGGTAATTGTGTTTTTCGGGATGACAATTTTTTTAATTCCCGTGTTTGCGAAAATTTTCACCGATTTAAACGTGCCACTACCAGCTTTAACGCAATTTATGCTCTTTTTAAGTGGTGTGATGCGTAGTTGGTTGATTTTAATTCCGATTGTCACCATTGTTGCCACGGTTTTTTTACTGCGTCGCTATTACAAAACCCCGATGGGTCGTCTGCAAATTGACCATTTTTTCCTTAAAATGCCTCTTTTTGGTGATTTGAATGAAAAGTCGGCTGTGGCTAGATTTTGCCGGGTTTTTGGGACTCTGACGCGTTCTGGTGTCCCAATTTTAAGTTCCCTCGACATCGTTTGTAATACGGTGGGTAATCAGGTAATTGCCAATGCGATCGCTGGTGCCAAGGCGGAAATTCAGCAGGGGGGAATGATGAGTTTGGCCCTACAAAAAGCCAATGTTTTCCCAGCTTTGGCAATTCAAATGATTAGTATTGGGGAGGAAACGGGAGAATTAGATGCCATGATGATGAAAGTGGCGGATTTCTACGAAGATGAGGTGGAACAGGCCGTTAAAGCTTTAACCAGTATCATTGAACCCTTGATGATGGTTGGTGTTGCGGGGATGGTGGGAATTATTCTTTTGTCTATGTACTTGCCCATGTTTAAAATCTTCGATGCGTTGGGATAAGTTGAGCAGTGATCAGTGATCAGTGACTATTGCCGGTAGCTGGAAATCAGCAAGATTTGAATTTTCATCTCCTTTTATTTGATTAGGTGAATCTGTGTCTTACGAAACTTTATTAGCGGAATATAGCTGTCGTGAGGGGGCGATCGAATTATTGCGACAATATCGCCCCTATTTAGAGTTAATTCCTAGTATGCGTCGTCCTGAAGAGAGTTTAATTACTATTCCCTTGCCCTTGGTCAGAATTCGTCCATCTTCTGCCCTTGAATCTAGAAAGATGGTACAATTAGCTTGTGATTTGGCGATTCTGATGTGTGATCCGGAATGGAAAATTAAATTAGGTTCAGAAATCCTGATTTTTATCCATCGTCCGGGGGAAGATTTTTCTGATTTGTTGAAACGCTGGCGCGAAACCCAAATATGTTTAGATAAAGAATATGAATGGTTAATGCCCCCCAGAGAACAACATATGTTTAGTGAAGGTGCAGAAACAATTCATCCTTTATTTGTGGTTTTTGATCAAACGGCCGAGAGAATAAAAAAGGGTTTAAGAGGGGCTTTTTTACCGATGGTTGTTCAAAGTTATCGGCCAGCTTTGATTGATGATTGCTTAGAATTAGTCGATCAAGATTAGCTGACTCTCTTAAGTAGGGTCTGCTGAAAAAGTTTTTCGTGGGGACAGGGTGTGGGGTGTGGGGTGTAGGGTTTTAGCGATTTTGAGGGGGTCAATTACCTAATTTTCAGGGAAAAAGTCCAGTAATTTTCCCCCCGATCACTCCCAGATCTGGTACTTTTTGATTGACAAAAAGTCTAAAAGTCTTACCCAACAAGGTTTTTAGATTTATTCAGCCAACCCTACTTAGTTTAGTATAAAGGGAACAGTTGACGATGGTTAAGCGCCTAAAATCAAGCGCTGACGATGAAAATTCAGCAGCGAAAGTTCTTGGCCAGAAACCCTTTCTAACATCTCGACGATATGATCGGGCTGTAGTAAAGTGCCATCATTGCGACAACTGCCCACATAGCACAAAACGGCTTGTTTGTCAACAGTTTTTAACTCTAATTCATATAATTGTTCTCGCAGATTAATCGTGACTTTTTTGCCGGATTTGGTGGTTTTTTCCCGTTCCATCACCGTTGCTTGTTTAATCGCCTCGATCCAATTTTGCCATTGTTGGCAGTCAATTCCCTCACTGTTAAAAGTGAGCAAATACGCAGCTTTTTCTAACAAACGGGTGGCAGCGGGAGCATTTAAGGGAATTTCTTCCACCTGATACACTGGTAAATCTGCGGGCAATTGTGCGCTTAATTGCTGTTTAAACCTCTCTAAATCCATCACTTTTGTCAATTCAAAATCGACAATCTCACCGCTACTGGTTGCTCCCAAGGATAAAGCATTGGCGATCGAAATGCGCGGACCAGGGTGAAATCCACCGGTAAAGGAAATGGGAATAGCAGCGCGACGGACGACGCGATCAAATAAACGCACCAGATCCAAGTGGCTAACTAAGGCCATTTCGCCAATTTTGCCAAACCAAACCCGAATTCTTTGGGCGCGTTCTTGATTGGGTTGAAAATGTCCAGCAAAAGCGGGAATCGGGGGCGCTTCAATGACGATATTATGACCAAAATCGA
>NZ_JASJFB010000319.1:0-5124 GCF_030065455.1 Microcystis sp. M53602_WE12
ATAATAAATTTGGCAGAGGATTAAAGATTAGTTATTGTGACTAACTCTTTTGGTTAGAACAAGATAAACTTGAGAATCTTCGGTCAAATTTATTGACTCAAAATCAGCTATACTTAATTTAAATGAAACAGCCCTACCCTTATCAAGGGGGGTAGGGGGGATCGGCACCCTCCTTATCAAGGGGGGTGGGGGGGATCGGCACCCTCCTTATCAAGGGGGGTAGGGGGGATCGGCACCCCCCTTATCAAGGGGGGTAGGGGGGATCGATGCCCCCCTTATCAAGGGGGGTAGGGGGGATCGATGCCCCCCTTATCAAGGGGGGTGGGGGGGATCGAACCCAAAATCTATCTTCAATTTAATTATAACCAGCTACTTAACCGCTTCAGAAAAAATGACTAAATTAATCATTCACCGACAGCAACGAGAAGCACAATATTACAGCGAGAATTTAGGGGAAGGGATTAATCTCGACATGATGCTTATCCCTAGCGGTTCCTTTCAGATGGGAACCCCAGATCAAGAAATAGAAAGACTCTGTAAAGAATACGATCGAGACTATTTTCAAAGAGAAAGTCCTCAACACACCGTTAATATTTCAGCTTTTTTCATGGGACGCTATCCCATCACCCAAGCACAGTGGCGAGCGATCGCCGCAACTGCTAAAATAGACATCGATCTAGAACTAGAGCCTTCCTACTTCAAAGAGCCATATCAAGAGCAGGATAGATGGACAAGACCCGTAGAACAAGTAAACTGGGAGCAAGCAACAGAATTCTGTAAACGATTATCAAGGGAAACAAAACGGGAGTATCGGCTACCGAGTGAGGCAGAATGGGAATATGCCTGTAGAGCGGGGACAACAACCGCTTTTCATTTTGGGGAGACGATTACCACAGATTTGGCTAATTACAGCGGAACTGATTGGGAAAGAGACAAAAAAGTTTATCCAGGGAATTATGGAAGGGGACTAAAAGGCATCGATCGAAAACAGACGACACCAGTAGGCTATTTTAAGGTAGCTAATGCCTTTGGTCTGTACGATATGCACGGAAACGTTTGGGAATGGTGTCAGGACGATTATCACCCTAATTATCAAGGCGCACCCACGGATGGGAGTGCTTGGATTAGCAAGAACAAATATACTACAAAAGTGCTGCGGGGCGGTTCCTGGGGCAACGATCCTTATTACTGCCGTTCCGCGTTTCGCTACTACATCGACCGCCGCGACGACCGCTACTACAATTTCGGTTTTCGGGTAGTCTGCGTATTCGGGAGGACTCTGTAACCCTTTTCCTCTTTTTTCCCTTTTTACCCTCACATCTGATAATTTTTAACGCCTACCTACTTAGGGTTTGCTGAAAAAGTACGGGCGAAGCATTCGGGCAATAACCTATCGGTGAAACCGTAGATTTTCTATCCGAATGCTTCGCCCCTACAGGACGCGGGCCGATGAAGACGCAAGGTTTGGAAGCACGATTCTCTGAAAATCTGGCACCTGTTTCACGAGAAAAGCCGCAAAACCCTTACCTTGCCTACATTTCACATTTATTCAGCCAGCCCTACTTAGAACTGGCTGAATAAATCTAAAAACCTTGTTGGGTAAGACTTTTAGACTTTTTTTCTCAAAAAGTGTCAACTATTGGAGTGATCGGGGAGAAATTTAGGCACTTTTTCCCTGAAAATTAGGTAATTTGCCATCTAAAAATCGACAAAACCCCACACCCCACACCCCACACCCTACACCCTGCCCCCGGGAAAAACTTTTTGCCGCAAACCCTAATTATTGATCAGTAATTCCCAGATTTCTCCCCTATTATTGCCCTGGGAATTAATATTTCTTCGGGCTTTTACCCTTTGAATATTATAATTTTTATATAAATCATCAAAAAAATTATTGTCAGAGTCAAAGTTTTTAAGGTCGGAATTACTTAAAATAAATTTATAACCAGCCTGATCCAATCGATCGATAAATTCTTTTAATCTTATTTGCTCCTCATCGTTAAAATCTTCTTTAGTATAAGAGGTAAAAGCTGATGTTTTTTTAATCGGTTTATAGGGAGGATCAAAATAAAATAAAGTCTTGTTATTGGCATAATTTAGGGTTTGGACAAAATCCCCTTGTAGGATCGTCACTTTCTGTAAATGATGATTGACAGCTAATAGGTTTTCTTCATTGCAGATCAACGGTTTGACATATTTTCCAAAGGGGACATTAAAAAGTCCTTTGCTATTGACTCTATAAAGTCCATTAAAACAAGTTTTATTGAGAAATAATAACAAAACTGTTTTTTCTAGACAGTCATCGCAGCTGCGAGAATTAAATTCTATTCTTTTATCTAAAAAAAACTTTTGTTGTTCCTCTAGATTTTTAAGTTCATAAAAATCCTGCTGAATTTTTTTAAGCTTGACTATTAATTCTTTGACATTATTTTTAATAACATTATAAGCCCTGATTAAATCAGGATTGATGTCATTAATAATGACTTTTTGGACAGAAGAAAAATTATTTAAGACTGAGAATAAAACTGCCCCACCTCCGACAAAAGGTTCAATGTAGTTAAACTGACAATCCTGAGAAATATGGGAATTAATTAAAGATATAATATTGGGAACCAGTTGAGTTTTGCCTCCCGCCCACTTTAAAAAAGGTTTGCCGCTAACTGTTTTCCTTTGAGACAAAGAAGTGGTCATTATTCCTACCAGATTATCCTAATTTATTCAATTTACAGCGCAATTCAAGAAAACCTGAAGGCGGATTTGGGATCAGAAAGGTAAACGGGGCATTTTTTTCAATACTGACTCAATTTGGTTGATTAAATCCAGCAGACGATTGCCATCCACATGAACCTCGCTGGTGGGATAATTGTCGAGGACTTCGATGATTTGAATCTCATTATCATTAATGGCAGAAGTGACTAGGGAACCCCGTAAAGCTTGCCGACTAGCAGCCCGATTGGGGGTGTGGACAATTTCGGCGGCGTAATCTAGCAAACTTTCGCCAAAAAAACTATTAAGAAATTTGGAAAGAAAGACGGCATCCACCGCTACCCGACGATTAAGGATTTTACGGAATTCTTCGGGTTTTTGGTTAGCCATCTTTAATTGTGACGCTAAAGCGGGAGCTAATTCGCCTGTTTCGCTCAATTGCTTTAATTCTGATACCGATACAGACCCTTGGAAGATGTAGTATTTGATGATAGCTGATTCGGCGGCTGACAAAGACTGACAAACACCGAGAAAGATAGATATTCCTAGGGGAAGTAAAAGATTTTTGAACATAAACCAAAGGTGCAAAACAAGCGAAAAGCGATCGGGATGATTGACTCATTCTAGCGGAATTGGTTGCCGCTTAGGAAAAACTTAAGACGGTGTGGATTATCTAGAGATGAATTTTTTAGTCACCCAACTAGGGGCAGAAAGCTGATAGCTTAATGCTAATCACTAATTTACATTCGCGAGAGAGCAGCGATTTTCGCTAGTTTATCTTTTTCCAAACCGTTGAGATCCTCTAGCTTCAACCATCCTTCCTTTAATAGTTGAGCAAAGACAAAAATTAGGGAAGTATAGCGATAGTCATATTTACCATCAATCTGATGTCGTCGGGCGCTTAGATAATCGTGCATTTGCCAGATATCATCTAAAACCGTGATCTGACCAGACTGTTCTTTAATATGTTCTATTAAAGTCCTAGTTTCTCGCTGATAAGCTTTTTGGAAAGCAGTTTGAGCAATTTCTTGTTCGGTATCTGACCAAATTATTTCACTCATAGGCATGATTTTAGTTTTAGGGATGATAATTTTGGGTTTTTGAACTACCTCGACTCTTTTCGCCCACATCTGTAAGAATGATTGTTTAGTTATTCTTACCTAGATCGGAGAAGAAACCGGTGTATTTACCAATTTTTTTAAGTCAGCCTTTTAATTGTATAAAAAAAAGAGTTCACTTGACAAGGAACTCTAATAAGTTTCATCAGAATTTTTAATGATTTCTCTCAGTAGCTATTTAGCCACGGGCAAAGTTTAATAATTCTTTCGGAGAAGCTAATAAATCGATCGCTACGAAGAAAATTTTATTATCAGGAGTTAGGAGGAAGCGCCATGCCATATTCATACCCACACCCGCACCAAACCAGGGGGTTTGTACTTTTCCCGTCACTTTAATCTGAGTAAAACCGTCATCGGCGGGTTCCACTACACCGCATTCGGGGATTAATTTCAAATTTTGGCATTCTTCGCGGAAAAAGCGATATACTGCCTCTTTACCGACGATGGGACGTTGGAAAGGTGGTTGCAGAGCGCCGTCAGGGGTGAATAATTCAATTAATACATCAAAGTCATTAGCGTTGAGGTTGTCCATATAGTTGAGGACGGTGGCATTGGTAACGCCTTCAATGCTAACTTTGGTCCGTTCGGCAATATTTTGGGGAGGAACCACGGGTTCGGAAATACGGTTATAATCGCCCAGTTTCTTCGGATCATAGCCCATATCGACCACACAATTCCGCAGAACGGTGATTTGTTGTCCCGACTCTAATTTTTTAATCCCGTCTAAAACGGCGGTAGCATTAGCAGATAGTTCATAACCCTTGGGAATTGGGGCAACACTGCCATCTTCCATCCATTGTCCTAATTGATACCAGAATCCCAGCTTGATATTAGCAGACCAAGTGCCATAGGTACGACAAATCGGGGTGTCAGCATGGTTGGCTAAGTCGCACATCACCTGCGACTGTTGCAGGGGTGACATCTGCCGAATTTCATTCATGGTTTTTTCGGCAAACACCATACTAGCAGCGCCGGGGGCGGCAACGGTGATGGTTTTGCCCATTTCTAGATAGGCAAACCAAATCAAGGCTAGTTGATCTTCGGTATTCAGCTGATTGAAACGCGCAATCGTGGCAGGAACCACATCCGCTGATAGCGTGTTGGGGAAAATGCTCCGCGCTGATTCGATCGTAAACGGCATAGATTCACCTTGAAGTAAAGTTTTGTATCAATTTACCCCCATTCTATCATATTTGCGCCCCAAGGCAGCACCGATGGAGAAACTTTCCCAAAAAAAGCTGTACTTTAGATCACACTTGCCCGGGATTATCACCAAATCTTAATGGTTGAACAACTGTTC
>NZ_JASJFB010000147.1:0-3578 GCF_030065455.1 Microcystis sp. M53602_WE12
ATCCTTTTGCTGGCGATTTATACCGCTATTTGAACTTTAATGAAATCGCTGGTTTTGAGGATGAAGGCCGGGTAATTCCCCTAGAAGATTTACCTAAAATTGAGGATATCTTAGGGATTCCTTCTGGTGTTTTGAGTTAGTATGAAGTTTAGGGTGAGCTATGAAAAGCTCACCTTTTGTTCAGAAAATAAAGAGGTAAAATTTATGGGGATGCCCTGTGAAGTGAATAGTATTTTAAAGTTAAAACCATCTCAAGGTTATCCAGAAAGTTTGGAATTATCTAAACAGTATCAAGGGAGCAAAGAAGATTATAGAATTATTCCTGTTGATGTTCCCATTCCTTTGGTAAATGAACATTGGGTCGCCTACGCAGATGTTATCATTGAAAAATTAGTTTGGGAAAATCGTCAAACAACAGTTTTATTTAGAATTGATAGGATTTATCCAGTCCCTTTTATTGTCAAAGAAACTTGAAATTAGATGAAGGATCAACAACGAATAATTATTGCAAGAATTATTAAGTAGGTAGGCACAATTATTTGTAGGATGGGTTAGCGGTAGCGTAACCCATGCGGGCGTTGGGTTTCATGCTTCAACCCAACCTACGTTCATTTTATATTTAATTCCACCCACCTACTTAAGTATGAATTTGATTATTTTCTCAGAAAATTCAAGCCTTGGGAAAAACTCATATTTTTGTTATACTTAATAGTAGCAATTGTGACAGGTTTAGGGGATGCAAGTTCATTTTTTACAGGAGAGAATAGTCCTATACCTAGGGAATGGAAATTATTAAAAAGTCCTCAAATAGTTACGATTATATCTATTATTATCTTAGGAATTCCTGTTCTACTCTCTCAAACACAGACTGGACAAGATACTGTTGAACTTTTAGAAACAATTCGCTTAAATATTGTGCCAGCAATCAGTAGTTCTTTAGAAGAATTATCTGTTGATATAAAACAAAAATTTAATCTACAGGGCAATATCAGAGTATCCTTGTGGATACCAGTGAGACAAAAGTTATTTACTTGGAATCTCCAAATGGTATGTAAAACTAGCAATGTATCTGATAGGGAACTAGAGGCACTTTTTGAATTAGATGAAGGGGTAATTGGTTACACATACCTGAAGACTATAAGAAAGTATGCTTTGGAGTTTGTTGATATTTCCAATTCTCAGCAATTACCGTCTTCTTATGTCCCTCTCCAAAGAGACAATGAACTCTTAATTAATCCTCATATAAAAATTGTGTTAGCTGTAGCTGCACTGCAAAAAAGTTCTATTCTGGGACTATTAGCTGTTGATAACGATGATAGTGCGGATTTAAGCTCAATGAATGATAGAAATCTGCATAGTAGTATTTTAGACTGGATGACACAATACAATAACGTTGTTAAATTACTCTGGAGAATGAAGAATAATGTCTAGGGTATTGACTAGGTTAAGCAATTGACTCATGATAACAGTAGGGTTAAGACCTAAACCACAGAGGAAACTATTATGTCTGAGTCACTAAAACAACAGAGACAAGCACCTAGTTTAAAGTTAATTGAAATATTAGAAGATGGTAGTGCCAAAACTTTTATCTACGAAGATCCCGAAAAAAAGAGCAAATCCAGCTTTATTGCTCGAATAAAGGCTAAAATACAACAAAAACTCAGACCATCAGCTAATTAGTTCTTATGTATTTGCCAGATCATTTGTACACAAGGGGGTTATCTACCCCCGGATTTGTTTTTATAGTCATGACCGATTAGTTTGATACATTCTAGATACATGAAGCTCTTATCCTGTCTAGTATTAATATTCTCAATCTTAATTGAAATCGCTGGTTTTGAGGATGAAGGCCGGGTAATTCCCCTAGAAGATTTACCTAAAATTGAGGATATATTAGGGATTCCTTCCGGTGTTTTGAGTTAGTATGAAGTTTAGGGTGAGCTATGAAAAGCTCACCTTATTGACGATTTTTGCGACCAAGGAGATTAAAATCATGAAATTAGACCAGTTTGAATATATTTCTAATCGAGGCAACCCCAATGAATGGCGAATTGATGGATGTCAGTTAGGCAATATTAATTTAATCGTTGGTAAAAATGCCAGTGGAAAATCAAGAATTGTCAAAAGTATATATAAGCTATCAGAACTATTATCTGGAAGTGAAAAATTTGATCCATCTTTTAGAAAGGATACATGGCATTTATTTTTTGATTGCACCACAAATTGTAAAACAGAATATTTTCTAGAATCAGAAAATGGAGAAGTTCTCCAAGAAAAGCTAATTATTGGTAGCAAGCAACTTTTAGAAAGAAATGAGTCGGCAGAAGGTAGAATTTTTGCCCAAGAACTTAATCAGTATATGCGCTTTCAAACACCTAAAACAGAATTAGCAGTAGTTAAGCGTCGAGATACTATCCAACACCCTTTCTTGGAAGATATTTATAAATGGTCTAGCTCTCTAAGATTCTATGAATTTGGAACACAACTGGGAAAAAATACTATAGCCACATTGCCGCCAACAACAGAATTATTAAAAGCCAAAACAGATGCTAAAGATTGTGATCATGTTGTTGGAATATTTGTGCTGGGAAAACGAGAACATAGTGAATTCACTCAAAGAATTATTGACGATATGAATAGAATCGGTTATCAAATTGCAAAGATAGAAACTAAAGTACCGAGTTTTTTCAAGTCTAATATTTCGCCTCCTGAAAATTTAGACGAGGATTCAGACAATTTACCCAAGTTTTTGTATGTGCAAGAAGATGGGTTAAAGTCTGTCACGGAACAATCGGAAATATCTCAAGTAATGTTCAGAGCTTTATCATTATTTATTCAGATTAATTACGCTATTTTGTCAGATCAGCCTAGTTGTATTATTATTGATGATATTGGGGAGGGTTTGGATTTTCAACGATCTTCAGCTATAATTAAACTTTTAATTGAGAAGGCGAAAACAGGCTTAGTGCAACTTATCATGACCACTAATGATGAGAATATCATGAACGGTGTTCCTCTTGAATATTGGTCTGTTATCGAACGACAACCGGGAGTCGCTAAATTACATAATTACTCTAATTCTCCCGAACAATTTGAACAGTTTAAACATATTGGACTGAATAACTTTGATTTTTTTGCTAGTGAATACTACTTGCAGGAACCTAATTCAGAGGAGGTGATAGATTGATGTTACAGAAAAAACTAGCGATTTTTGTGGAAGGACAGACCGAAAGAATATTGATAACCAGGTTACTTCAAGAAATTGCAGGATACAAAAAAGTTTCTGTGGAAGTTTATCAAGTGCGCGGGGATAAAGCTAATCGCAAAATTGAACCGCTAAAATCAAATTCTATCGAAGTTGCTCCTTTCTTTATTCTTTTGTACGATTGCGGATGTGATTTTCATGTACTTTCCGATATAAAAAAACAACATGATAGTTTAACTAGGGTTTGCTGAATAATGGTAAAACCCTTTTAAAATAAAGCTTTTGACCTGTTAAAGTCCGATGTTCATGCTGCGAAAATAGGATTGGGACGTTCAAAAACCTTGCATTATCCTTCTTGTAGTACATCGCTTGG
>NZ_JASJFB010000736.1:0-1589 GCF_030065455.1 Microcystis sp. M53602_WE12
CGTCGCAGTTTACCCAGGGAGTAAGAGCGAGATTTTCGGGCAGAATCAGGAAAAACAGTGAAAGAATGCAGAAAATGATTCATAAATTCCAGCTAAATTCTATAAACTGCGCCACCATGCCCAGAGGAAAAATACCAGCAACTTGGTTTTGGGTTCCCTCTTCTATTTTAAGGACTCCCTGTGCAAAAAAATTTTTTCTCGAAAGGTATCTAGATTAGGGTTGGCTGAAAAAGTTTGTTGGTGGGGTGAGGAGTCGGTCGCCGGTCGGGGAAGAGAGAGGCAAAAGGCAAGGGTTTGGAACTACACAAGGGAGGGTCTTTCTCCGTTTCCTGATGGGTTAAGCAAGAGGTAGAACCTCTAGAAATGCGTTGCAAGGGTCTCCCTTTGCGTTCGCTATTGTATAAACTCTTTGAAGTCTTGGTTCAGCATTATATTTATATTGATGATATTCTTGACGAATTTCTTCTAAGGCCGATAGTCTCGTTTGGTACGATTGACTACGCCAATAAGCTGTCTCCGTTTTGGGAGCTTTTAAGTTAACTTTTTGATAAGTGATTTTCATAGAGAGATTAAGTAGGTAGGCGTTAAAAACTATCAGACACCCCCCTTATCAAGGGGGGCAGGGGGGATCGACACCCCCCTTATCAAGGGTAGCTCCCCCCGCCTATCGGCACCCCCCTTATCAAGGGTAGCTCCCCCCGCCTATCGGCACCCCCCTTATCAAGGGGGGCAGGGGGGATCGAACCTAAAATCCATTTTTAATTTAATTATAACCCAGCTACTTAAGTGTCATTTTTGGCCTTTATTGTTTAAACAGGGATGGCGGTTTCTAGGGAAATTTTCAGATTCCTGTTCTCAGAAATCCTATAGTTAAGTTTTTCAAAACCAATAACTTCGCCTTTTTGATTTTTCATTAAAATAACTTCGTCGCCGGTTTCTTCGCAGAGATATTCCGAGGAGCGATCGCCAAACCACACGGTTAAGGTATTGCCCATCGGATCATAATAAACGTTTACTTCTGCCATAAAATTTCCCCTTCTTTAATTGCATCGGTGGGATAAGTGGTAATTAGGAAGCCATCACCATTGAGTTTTCGGATAATGGCACAGAGCCAACGTTTTGGTCGTTGAAATTGATAAAAAAGATAAACATTGGGATCACTGCGGCTACGTCGAATTTCATCAGGTTGGCTAAGGGTTTCTTGGACTAATTTTTCTTGTCCTTTCATTATAGGATGTTTTATCTGGGTGATAATTTCCCAATAGGTAACAGTGACGCAGATCGTACAATTAAGAAGGGTTAAAATCTCAAAAAATGGATCATTTTTGCTCATGTTTTGTCCTCATCAGCAAATTCTTAGTCAAGATGAAAACTGGCATCTTCGGGGGCGATAATTGTGACCGGAGAAATAGTCCCGACGGCCAATTTTGGCTGATTATAGAAACGATAACCGACGGTAAACAGGAAGATTAAGGGTCGTCGCAGTTTACCCAGGGAGTAAGAGCGAGATTTTCGGGCAGAATCAGGAAAAACAGTGAAAGAATGCAGAAAATGATTCATAAATTCCAGCTAAATTCTATAAACTGCGC
>NZ_JASJFB010000411.1:0-1574 GCF_030065455.1 Microcystis sp. M53602_WE12
ACCCTTATAGAGAAAGGCATTTAGCGATTTTTGTCAATTGTTTTTTATCTAGAGCGAACTAATCAATTAAGTCTCTTGCCAGATAAGGATTTAGTCGATTTATGCCCCCCTATCGAACCATAACAAGTAACGAAGAGCCATTTGTAGGATGGGTTAGCGGTAGCGTAACCCATGCGGGAGTTGGGTTTCATGCTTCAACCTAACCTACGTTCATCTTATATTTAATTCCACCCACCCACTTAAGTTAAGTTATTTGATTAAGGTGTAGAATGGATGGTATTGATTATAACTCAGATATTGGGTGGTAATTTGGGAAAAAGGTAGTGTTGGGTTTCGTCACCTCAACCCAACCTACAAGATCAGCGATCGCACTGGGGTTCCGAATTGGCATTACATTAAAATTTAATGTTTTACCCTTGGCTATGGTGGGATAATTAAGCTAGGTTCTGTGGGAGGTTGTTGTACCGATCCTATTTAGCCGCTTCTAACATCACTTTTTAACGATAAAAACGCTCACGCCTACCTTGAGAATTTGCTTTGCCATGCTAACAATCGTTATCAGATAACTGAAGGTAAAAGTTTGTTGATGGTACTCAACGATTGCTTCTTGTATGAACCAGAGAAGATTATACGGGCGTTTATTGGGCTAGTAGATGAGGTAGGAAAATTAATTCAGGGTGTGCGCTTTACTCTTAATCTTTTCACTCAGGAAAGAGAGATTGTATCTTCTGTAGAGTCGCCTCCTCCAAACACGCCTGAATCCAAATTAAGACCCGTTGATATTGGCGTTCCTGCTCAAACTGGCGGATATATCCTACAAGCTTCTGTTGAGCCGTTCCGCGAGATAAATCCTGTTGAAGAGTACATTGGTGTCAAAAAATTGCAAGAACTGGGGCAATAACTATGAATAGCACAGAAATGAGTTCTCATGAATCTTTTGATCGATATGTATCCGAAGGTAAGCTGGTTATCTCTCCTACCAGACCTAAATTTTTGTTAGCAGCAGAGTTGATATTCGAGAAGGATGAATTGGTTAAAAAAGTAAAGGAAGCTATTGATGAAATTGAAATGCGATGTCATTACGGCTCACAGAAACCTCCCCGTAGAAGAGGTATTATAAGAGAAAACGGATGGGTTAGGGTTGGTGGTATCCGATTACCTATAAGAGGTCTAGAAAGTCAAAGAGCCAAGGCAATGACTGGGACTCAAACAGAAACAACTTTTGATCAAAGTTCTCAACAATCTTGTGAACTACCCGAAGGCAAGTCGATGATTTCTGAAGTTTCCAATCCACATTATGTTTGTCTCCCAGTCCGAGTTGAATTCGGTAATTATACCGATACCGAGTTGTCATTCAACATCAAGGAGGGAACACGTTGCGCTATATTGCCTCCAGACAAACTGTCGTCAATTGTGACTGAATGTAGCTGTTCGGCTCTTCTGGTTTTCGTGTGTTAATTTTTGTTATGAATTAAAGCAAGCAAACAGCTTAAGTCGAAGATGTTGAAAATTGGTAAATCCATAACTCATTCTTTTAATAAGCTTTATTTTGGTATTCATTCCCTCAATTAATC
>NZ_JASJFB010000217.1:0-10319 GCF_030065455.1 Microcystis sp. M53602_WE12
ATTGGAGTGATTGAGGGGAAAATTCAGGTACTTTTTCCCTGAAAATTAGGTAGTTGACCACCTGAAAATCGGTAAAACCCTACACCCCACACCCCACACCCCACACCCTGCCCCCAGGGAAAACTTTTTCAGCAGACCCTAGTTAGTTGCTGGGTTGGGATTGTTTACTGTTTAATTACAACTATAGCAATAGTCAATAAATTGTGAAAAAGCATCAAATCTTTTCAATTCGTTAAAATTAAATATTAACAGGGTCAATATATAATCTCTTATCTAAAATTGGTGTTTTTTGAATATTATTGACTTTGGCAATTGCTGATTCTAAACATAGCTGGTTTTCTGAAGATACAAACAGCCTACTGCTTTCCAATACCTCAAATGCTACCTCTCTAGAAATTTGTTCTATTACCTCTTGGCTAACTTGATTATTTAAGTTGATAAAATTAATTATATCCTCTATAATAACTTTACCAAATTTATTCTTAAATTTTCTTTTTTGTCTTAATACTTTCTGAAATAGCTTGGCTTTGACACCTATTTTTTCAATAATATCAGCATTATAAAAAGGTACGCCAAGAACGTTAGATTCTTGTCCTACAATTAAAACAATTCTTGCTTGCTGCTTGCTGACTCTTGCCAGTTCCTTTAAAATGTCACCCATATCTAAACAGTATTGTACTACAGTGTAAAAACGATTACTCCTATTTGCTCTATTAGAACCAATTTCTGACTTGGCTATCTTGAGTAAATCCCATCCTAAGATTTCAGCAGATTGACGATAATTTTGATGGTAATTAAAAACATTTATATAGGGTGGAGAAGTCACAACAAAATCTATCTGATTATTTTTTAGTGGTAGAGAACGAGCATCAGATAATTCAACCCTGATCGGCTTTTGAGAGTAAGGTAGCTTAGTAATTATATTGCTAAGATGTAAAAATTTTTTCTGAATAAATTCCTGAGTAATTTTATTGTTACACACATCAAAAATGATTACTAAAGCATCAAATAAAACCTTTGACCGATCCGGTAGCATATTCCTAGTATTTTGCAATTTATCTACTAAATTTTCTACTTGGTCACTGACTTCAAAAATTCTCAAAGGAAATTCTTGATCGAGGATATTTCTCAGGTTTTTAAGAACTTCTTTTTTTTGAGAATCATTGATAAATTCATAGGTACGACTCATGATATAAGCAGCGGGATTAATCTCAAATCCATAAGCTTCTAGGGATAAATAACTTGCCTCTAGCAAAACAGTTCCGCTACCCACAAAAGGATCGAGGATGACCGAATTAGATGGGCAATAGAAACTTAAAATAGTCTCTATCAGTTGGGGTGAAAACTGACCTCGCCAAACAAATAAATTGGCTCTAGTTTTATCAATAATGTCAAGTTTGTCTTGGGGTATAGGTTGATCAAAATCTGGCAACTTTCAATCTCCCTCTATTGCTAAGAACAAAATTAAAGTTCTACTTTATCTAGAGAACAAACACCATAAAATGTCGGGGCTGAACAGGGTTCAACCCCTCAATATTTTCCTACTTACGTCCCGGAACTGTATATTTAAAATTCATCGGGCCAGTATAACCAGAAACCTCAGCCAATTTCTCTAATCTTTGGGTTCCCGAATATTCTTGACCCTTAATAATCCAAGTGGGGAAACCTTTAATTCCGGCATCGCGACAAGCTTGAGGATTACCATTAACCCCTTGGGGATCACATTCGATATAAACCCCTTCTTTTTTGAGGATTTCTCCCGCTTCCTTACCAAATAACTGTTTTTGATCGTAACAGTGGGGACACCAAAAAGCCCCGTATTCTTTCGCACCAATTGCTTTTAAATGTTTAGCCAGGGCGATTTCTGCTTTTCCCGAAACCGTGGTTACTTCCCAACCGTAGGGAGGTTTAGCCGCTGTCATTGGCCGGGTAATTTCTTCTTTTCCTGCTGCCACCGTGGGGGAATTTACTCCTGCGTAAACCGCTAAAGTTCCCACAAAAGTAATCATTGCCACTACAACCATCGGCAGTATAATTTGTCCTAAACCTTCCCATTCGCGACCGATAATTGTGAGAATTAATAGGGTTAAAGCGAACAAAGCTGAAGTGATGCAGTAGGGACACAATTCCTTTAATTCCGTGGCTAGAATATACATTAAATAACCACTAAATACCGCCATCGCCGTCGCCCCCGCTAACAGCAATAACCAGGTATTATTTTCTAAACTTTTGCGGAGATTTTTCTGAGTTTCCCCATTGATAAATAGAGGACTGAGGGCAAAAACCGCCATGGCAATATAGGCCAAAAAACCGAACAAACTCAAGGGCAGCCCGAAAACCGTAGCGTAGGGACTATTAAGAACACCACTACAACCAGCCCCATCACTAGCCCCGGCGGTACAGGCAGCAGCCCCTCCCGTCAGTTTGGTAATGGTTAAATAGCCAGTCAGAATCGCCCCCACGATCGAAACGCCCCCAATTAGAGGCCGGGAGTAGCGATGAATCCAAGGTACAGAACGACGACGCATAATATTATTTAGATTAAATTACAGCAGAATTCAGGAGTCAGGAGTCAGGAGAGAAATCTCAATGCACTTTGTTGAAAGGAAAAATTCCCTAACCATATTGTGTTAATTAGGACGTTTTCAATTCCTAAAAACTTAGGATAGCTATCCCCTGAAACTATCCGCCATTCTAGCAAGGGGTTATGTGGACAGAGGCAAAGAAGGCAGCGAATTATCAATTTTTGCCTTTTGATCGTTGATCAGGCGTGCCGTTTCCACAAATTGCGACACCCGGATCGGATCCACCGGTTCAGTAATTTTGCCATGACGCTTGAGGGAACTAGCCACGATCACCCCATCAGCAGCCGGCAGTAACCGCCCGATATTGTCCAGATCAGCCCCGCTGCCGATAAAAACCGGTGTTCCCTTGGCCGCCGCCACTGCCAGTTCCAAATCCTCAAAACTAGGGGGGCTACCGGTGGCCCAACCGGAGAGGATCACCCCGTCTGCCAGTCCCCGTTCGATCGTATCTTGCACTGCCGTAGTCAGATTAGGGGTTCCCAAGGGGCGGGCGTGTTTAACTAAAACATCCGCTAAAATTTTGACCTCAGACCCCAATTCGCGGCGATAACGCAGGAGTTCGTGGGCCTGACCCTCAATAATGCCCTGATCGGTGGCCATAACCCCCGTTAGCACATTAACCCGAATAAATTGGGCATTAACACAGGTAGCGATCGCTAAAGCACTATGGGCATCATTGCGGAGAACATTAAGACCAATCGGTAAGACCACCAGATTTTTAATGCGATCAACAATTAACGTCATGGCGCTAACCACGGCGGGATCCACCTGTTGCTTAGTAAAGGGGGCATCAAAAAAATTCTCGATAATCAAACCATCAACACCACCGGCAGCCAAAGCCGTCGCCTCCTGTTCAGCCCGCTCGATCACCGTCTTGAGACTGCCACCCCAACGGGGGGAAGTGGGCAGGGGGGCGAGATGAACCACGCCAATAATCGGGTTTTTTGTCTTGAAAGTTGCAATTAAGTTCACAGCGTATACTACTCTTAGCGTCCCCAACCATGCGCCGCTCACCCATTTTAACAGGGTGAAGGCCTACCCACGGTTCCACGGGGGGGAAATTATTTTAACTTAGTGCCAGCATTCGTCCCTCGCGCTTAGTGCGATGGGACGGGGCTTTTCAAGGGGCGAAGTAATTCGCCCCACAGTTCCCCTCATCAATGCTGACTTTGTATATAGACAATTCCAAAAAACTATGTTATCATAAACGGGTCTTGACCACTATTCCTTAAGCGATAACCGAGCTTCGGGGGGTCGTGTTGCAAGAAAAAGTGTGGGTCTTAGGAACTAGGACTCCTGCCTGGGTCGGGAAGGTAAGACTTGCTATCTTTCGAGGTAGAAAGCGCATCCCATTGAAGCAGGAAGCTCTCAAATCCGTTGAGAGTAGTTCACAATGTCTTAACATTAAAAGAGAAGTTTAAGATTTGGTTGATACTCGATCGCATGGGCAATAAGCCAACCATCGCCATCTCACACCTAGGCTGTGAGAAAAACCGGATCGACTCCGAGCATATGTTAGGACTGCTGGCCAAGGCCGGCTATCCCGTAGATAATGACGAGGAGTTGGCCGATTACGTTATCGTTAATACCTGTAGTTTCATTCAAGCAGCTAGAGAAGAATCCGTTCGCACCCTCGTGGAACTGGCGGAAGCTAATAAAAAAATTATTATCTCCGGCTGTATGGCCCAACATTTCCAAGATGAACTCCTGACGGAATTGCCGGAAGCCGTGGCCATTGTCGGCACGGGGGATTATCAGAAAATTGTCGAGATCGTCGAACGGGTAGAGACGGGAGAACGAGTCAAGGAAGTCAGCGCCGATCCCACTTTTATCGCCGACGAAAATCTGCCCCGTTATCGCACCACCAGCGAGGGAGTCGCCTATCTGCGGGTGGCCGAAGGCTGCGATTATCGCTGTGCTTTCTGTATTATTCCCCAGCTGCGCGGCGATCAGCGATCGAGATCGATCGAGTCCATTGTGGCCGAAGCGCGACAATTGGCCAGCCAAGGGGTGCAAGAATTAATTCTCATTTCGCAAATAACAACCAATTATGGGTTAGACTTATATGGCGAACCCAAATTAGCGGAACTCTTGCGAGCGCTGGGAGAAGTCGATATACCTTGGATTCGCGTTCACTACGCTTACCCGACCGGGTTAACGCCAAAGGTTATCGAAGCGATCCGAGAGAGCCCGAATGTTTTACCCTATCTAGACTTGCCGCTACAACATTCCCATCCCGACATCCTGCGGGGGATGAACCGTCCCTGGCAAGGACGAGTCAACGATGGCATTATCGAGCGGATCAAGCAAGCTATCCCGAACGCGGTTTTACGAACGACTTTTATCGTCGGTTTCCCCGGAGAAACCGAGGAACATTTCAGCCATCTGCTGGAATTTGTCAAGCGTCATGAGTTCGATCACGTCGGGGTGTTTACCTTCTCCGCCGAAGAAGGTACAGCCGCTTTTGACCTGCCCGATCCAGTGCCACAGGCAATTATGGACGAACGCCGCGAAAGGTTGATGTTAACTCAGCAACCAATCTCGGAACGCAAAAATCAAGCTTATATCGGTCAAACTGTCGATGTTCTCATCGAACAGGAAAACCCAGAAACAGGAGAATTAATCGGGCGCTCCGCTCGTTTTTCCCCGGAAGTGGATGGCTTGGTTTATGTGACAGGGGAGGCGATTCTAGGTGCGATCGTACAGGTCCGAATCACTGCGGCCGATACCTACGATCTCTACGGCGAAATAGTCTAATTTTTCCATTTTTCTTATTTAATTCCCACAAAACAATCCCTATGACCACTGGTTTCAACAATTTAGGTTTATCCGATAGCCGTCTTCAACACCTAGAAACGCTTGGATTCACCACCCCCACGGAAATTCAAACCAAAGCCATCCCTCTCCTTCTAGAAGGGCATGACATGGTAGGAATGTCACAAACGGGAACCGGCAAAACCGCCGCCTATTCCCTGCCTTTACTGGAACGCATGGACACCAAAAATCCTAACGTTCAAGCTTTAATCCTCACCCCCACCCGGGAATTAGCCCAACAGGTGGCCAGCGCCATCAAAGATTTCTCTGATGATCGTCGTCTCTTTATCCTGACAGTCTGTGGTGGTCAATCCATGGAACGTCAGATCCGCAGTCTGGAAAAAGGTGTCCAGATTGTGGTCGGGACTCCCGGCCGGGTAATCGATCTGCTCGATCGCAAAAAACTCCATCTCGAATCCTTAAACTGGGTAGTCCTCGATGAAGCGGACGAAATGCTCAGTATGGGTTTTATCGATGATGTGAAGAAAATTCTGCAAGCATCCCCCTCCACCCGTCAAACCGCCTGTTTCTCGGCAACTATGCCCCGGGAAATCCGCGATTTAATCGCTAATTTCTTGAAATCTCCCGTTTCTGTGACGGTTTCTCAACCCCAGGCCGCTCCTGCTAAGATCGAGCAGAAAATTTATCTGATCCCTCGCGGTTGGACGAAATTAAAAGTCCTGCAACCCCTGTTAGAGATCGAACCCCTAGAATCGGCGATTATTTTCGTCCGCACCAAGCAAACCGCGGCCGAATTAACCAGCAAACTGCAAGAAGCGGGGCAAACGGTGGATGAATACCACGGTAACTTAAGCCAAGTGCAACGGGAACGACTGGTGCAACGTTTCCGCGAGGGCAAAATTAAATTGGTGGTAGCCACAGATATCGCGGCCCGCGGTCTAGATGTGGAAAATCTCAGCCACGTTATTAACTATGATCTGCCGGATAATGCCGAAACCTATATTCACCGCATTGGCCGCACGGGCCGCGCTGGTAAAACGGGAACTGCTATATCTTTAGTAGAACCGATCGATCGGCGTTTGTTGCGTCAGATTGAACAGCGTCTGCGTCAACGTCTGGAATCTAGTCCCATTCCTAGCCGCACCGAAGTAGAAGCAAAACGCCTGGCCAAGCTGCAAAATCAGCTAAAAGAGGCTTTATCGGGGGAACGTATGGCTTCTTTCTTGCCTTTAGTGCGGGATTTAAGTGAAGAATACGATCCCCAAGCGATCGCAGCTGCTGCCCTGCAAATGATCTACGATCAAAATTGTCCCCAGTGGATGAAAACCGATTGGGAAGTTCCCGCACCGACGAGCAGTAAACCGGTGATTAATAAAACTCCCCGCAGTGGTGGTAGTAAGTACCCCTCTAAGTCGAATAACCGTCCTTCCCTGGACAAAAAAATCGTCTTTCAGGAACGTTAATTTTTAGTTCTTGAATGGATAACTTTAAGAGTTGATAGACCGTTTTGGTTCTATCAACTTTTTTTTGTCAGGTAATTTCCCAGTACGTCGTCGAAAGCATTCTACATAATTTTATAGCTAAACTTTTGATAATTGATTCTAATCAAGTATTTGGGCTTTGTTTGACATTTTTGCTGATAATTACTATATAATTGTCTTAAATGAATAAATTTGAACATTTAATATGTCGAGTTCGTCAGAACCTTATCGTGGGAGGGTACAAGCTCAAGGAGACGATATCCAGCAAGAGGGTGGATACAGTTGTTCTTGGGCAAGAAAAAATCCTGTTACTGCTAAAGAAGGATTATCATTTCTTGCTAATATTAAAGGGCAATGCAGCGAATGTCAACGAGAGGAACGGAAACAAGCGTTTAGAAAAGCTGAACGCTTTGTTACAAATGCTAGTGAGCAAGGTGGTGTCACTCCAGAGGCACAACCGCACTCATTTCAGGATTCTAAACGTAAAACTAAAAACGCCCGTGTAGATATTGAAATTCGCAGTGGTCTTACCTTTATCCCTTCGCCCCAAACAGAATGACAACGATGCTTAGAAGAGTACAACAATTTTTAGACTCTGGCGATAGTGATAACGCTAGAGAAGAAATTGATAGAGCTTTCGGCAATCTGAGAAGGGTGGATAGTCATGTTAGAGAGTTTGCAGATCTGTTGGCACTGGGATCGATCAAAGCTTCAGAAATCGGCTTAGGGGTATTGGGACGTAAGCTTCTACAGAATGACAGCGAGATTAACAATGAGGTTGTTTGGTTATTTATTGCGTCAATTTTATCTCGCAATAGTATTCCCCCTGATAGTCCATCTAGAATCAGCCTACTTGTTCTTACCGCTTCTGTCAATAGTTGGGAATTACCAATTTTTGCGCTTCTTGCCCCTGCCCTCGACGCTTTTTTTAAAGTTAGTCTTGCGGACGGAACCCCTTTAATTGCCGAACAAACTTTTGATTTTTTGGCCACTTGGGGAAGAATTTATGCGAAAGCACCTCATGTCAAAACGCAGCTTCAAGAACTTCAATCTCTTAGTAATAATCTATTAGAGCAAGTAGATGACTCAGAGTTAAAAGCTGAATGGTCAGAGGGAATTAATATATTTTTTGAAGAAGCCAGGACAACCAAATATTCAGATAGTAATGTTTTTTCTGCTGGTGAAGAATTAATTAAAAAAATTTATAATACTCAAAGTTTACAGCGCAATACAGAAGATAAGAATTTGGCAGAGACAAAAGACAAGTTACTCCAATTAGTCACTTCGTCTCTTGCCACTATTGGAACAGTTCTTGATAGTGATGGATTGTCAGTTGCAGTTCGTATTGACAATGATTCTAAAGATAGAAAATCTTGGTCTGTAGTTGCTAGTGTAATTGATAAATTAGAGCGGTTATTTCAAGAAATTGCCGATCTGACTTTTGAGAGAATCAATAAACTTCCCGCTTTTACTCCAGCGCAGGCAATACCTGGTTCTTGGACAATTATACTTCATGTCAATCTCAGTCCTAATCACGCAAATTTACTGGCAAAAACTATCTCTGACCTTTCCTCAGGAAAAATTGATAATGAAAGTGAAAATGACTTAGAAGTTGTTAGTATTTGGCAAGATTGTGTCACAAAAATCAAAGAGGATGATTTGCGAGTAGATATGGCTGTCTCCATTAATTCTTCAGAATTTAATGTCATTAAAACAATTTCTACAGAACATGAATATATATCTAGTTTAACAGGGTTAAAATCACGATCTATCAGGGTTCTTTCTCATGATATTCCACAAGCTGATAGGTTAGAACGAGTTGTTGATTTATCTTCGCTGTTAATTCAATATCCTCATTCTTTGCCAACTGTTCGACAACAGTTTTTGGATAGAAATGGTATTACAGAAAGGCAGTTTTCCTACTATAGAAGGGCTGCAGAAATTCTTAATCTGGCTGACGAACGAGTGCAGCCAACTACTGCTTGTTTCATGCTTGATCGTCTGTCAGAAAAATCAAAAAAAAGATTCTTGGCTCACCAATTTATTGCTTCAAAGGTGGGTTTGGCATGGTTTAAGTGGCAAAATGCTCATGATCTCTCCGAAATCAAACCAGAAAGAGCAAGAGAATTTTTACTAGAAGTGTGTCCGTCACTTTCAGAAAGTACTGTTGAAAGACGTGCTAAAACTTTACAATCTTGGTTAAGGTATTTCTTGGGTACCGAAAATGAATAAGCAAAAAATGCAAGCTTTCAGGCATAATCGGTGGAGTGTAGGAAACTCACCCCATCATCAGCCAATTGACTTTTTCAGCAAACCCTATATAATTTTGACTTTTTTATACTGTTCCGTCACGGTGGCATTTAATAGATCATCTTTAAAATTTCTGATTAATTTAATTACTAAATTATAAATACTGATGTATTCTTCATAATCGATAGCCCGCATGGGTTACGCTACCGCTAACCCATCCTACAAATAATTGTGCCTCCCTACTTAACTGCTATAATCTACTTATCAATAGTTAATAATTTCGATGAATCGATCGCAACTTATCCACAGGCAAAGCTGGTTAATTGAACATTTGCCGGGGTTAAGTGACCAAGATTGCCAAAAATTAAAGGATTGCGGTATCGACACCACCGCACAACTTCTGCAAAAAGTTCGTCCGCAATTGGGTAAGGAAAAATTAGCAGTAAGAATGCAAATTCAGGCTAAATATATTAATAAGTGGGTGGCAATGGCGGAATTAGCCTCGATTCCCACCGTGGGTTGTCAATACTGCGGTTTGCTGGTTCATGCCGGTATTGCTTCCATCCCGCAATTGGCACAGACATCAATTCAGCAGTTGCATCGACAGATTCTCCGCTTTCAGGTGGCTAATCTGCAAAGACGCGATTTATGTCCCGATATTGCGGTGATGTTAGCTTGGATTGAACAGGCAAAAATCCTCACCAGAGAGTTAAAATAAGCCCTATCTCCGATAATTTTGGCATAAATTAGCCAAAAGTAGTGCCATTCCATCCCCAAAGATCACCTTTCGCCTCGGCAAATTCTAGATAAATGCGATTTTTCGGTATTCCTAAATAAGCCTCAATTTCTTGACAAAAATCACTACTCATGCTTTTAGTTTGAGCGGCGGAAATAGAACCAACACTTTTAATCTCCACATAACACACCGGCTCAAAAGTGCCAGCAAAAGTCATTTTTATACCCGATTCTAAAGCTGTCATCACATAGGATTCGGGTTTTCCCAGATGTTTAGCTAATTTAGCCGAAAGACTCTGCAAAAGTTGATTAACCGTCTCATCATCGAGGGAGGTGACAGAAGTTTGAATTTTAATTAGGGTTTGCTGAAAAAGCTTTTCCTGGGGGCAGGGTGTGGGGTGTGGGGTGTGGGGTGTGGGGTTTTACCAGTTTTGAGGTGGTCAACTACCTAATTTTCAGGGAAAAAGTACCTGAATTTTCCCCCGATCCCCGC
>NZ_JASJFB010000775.1:0-1677 GCF_030065455.1 Microcystis sp. M53602_WE12
AGTTTTCAAGGTGCTGCGCCGTCCACTTGGTTTTCGAGACTGGCCTTTTAATTCTAACGTAAAGCCAACCTAGAACGGCGGGGTTTCAGACCCAAAATTTCCGATGAAATTAAAAACTTGACTAACTATCAATGGCTAACCTATCGCTGAAACCGTAGATTTCCTATCGGAATGTTTCGCCCCTACTTTTTCAGCCAACCCCAATTAGGGTTGGCTGAAAAAGTTTCTCCTGTGGGGACTGACGCGGGTTCGTTCAGCATACCCTAATTAAAAACCGCCCCCAAAGGACGGAGTTTCAATGCAAGCAGCACTGACGCGGGTTCGTTCAGCATACCCTAATTAAAAACCGCCCCCAAAGGACGGAGTTTCAATGCAAGCAGCTACGATGCCTCTCCTCATAGTTATCTTGACGTTAAGCTCGGTTAGCTATCCTTTTGTCGGCGTTTCATCGCCAGACCTAAGCCACCAGCAACCAGCAGTCCAGCAACAGTACCCGGTTCGGGAATAACCACCTGGGTGAAGGTTTGTGAGAAACTCGTAACGCTGGCGGTTCCAGGCACTGTAGTAGTCCGGCGAGCTAACAAACTCAGGTTGTTCATGACCGCAAGCGTGTTTGTTGGTGCGAACGAGATAGGGTCAATCGCAGGCATGCTGGGGGTAGCGTTTGTATTGCCGCTAATCCCTGCACCATTGAAGGTCACATTACTCGGTACTCCCGTAGCGGGTCCTGTAACTGAAGCACCTGTTATGGCATCTATCTGGCCAGTCATTGGGACATATCCAGCGGATGTGACGTCGAATTCGAAGGAGAAACCAGCTATCCAGTTGGCACTCCCGCTCGGCGGAGCAATGTTTAGGCCACCAACAATAGTGTAATTGAGAGTAGCACTACCAGAGACACCAGGAATGTAAGTGCCGGTTGCACTCACTCGAATGTTGGCTAGGGGATCGGTCACAGGATTAGCGATAGGACTTTTCGTAAACTCGTAATCCATCCAATTGCCGAAGGTTTTCTCAATTGTGCCATTTCCGTCCTCATCAACTTCGATGGAACCACCGGCAAGGAGCTCGGTGAGTGTACAGAATGAGGTACTTGTACAGCCGTTATAGGTTACCACAGCAGCCGCCTGGGCCGGGGCAGTGGCGAGGCCTAAGGCAGTGGCGACGGCCAGAGCAGCAGCGCTAGGAATGGTAAATCTGAGTAATTTTGTCATCTGTATAGACTCCCACAGAGGTAAAGTGGATGTGTGAATAATTATCGCAATGGTAACAGCAAATTTTTCCTTTGTCAACGCAGAATTGCCTATTTGTCAATATATCACTGAAAAATTGTCAACAGATCACTGAAAAGAGTTTCTCCCCACTTCCCCACTTCCCTATATCTGATTCATTCTCCGAATCTAATTCTTTGTTTTGTTACCTTTAATCGCTTATGAGGTAAGCAAAGCACGACGTTTTGACAAATTTTCAGCTATTTAGGGTTTGCTGAATAAATCTAAAAACCTTGTTGGATAAGGCTTTTAGACTTTTTTTCCCTGAAAAAGTGCCTACCATTGGAGTGATTGGGGGGAAAATCCCTGGACTTTTTCCCTGAAAATTAGGTAATTGACCACCTGACAATGGGTAAAACCCCACACCCCACACCCCACACCCCACACCCTGCCCCCACGAAAAACT
>NZ_JASJFB010000631.1:0-2644 GCF_030065455.1 Microcystis sp. M53602_WE12
GGTTTAACCTGAGCGACTTAGTTTTTGCTGCGCTTTTTTCTGGCTTGAGATTTTAGGTTCGACAGCAACTCCTTGATTGTTTTTTGAGTTACCCCTTGACAATCAAGACAGTCGCTACGTTCATCTAGTAGGGTTGATTCATGAATCAACCCTACCTTGAATCAACCCTACCTTGAATCAACCCTACCTTGAATCAACCCTACTGAATCAACCCTACCTTGAATCAACCCTACCCCAACCCCCCCCGATGTTGGGGGGTTGGGGGCAAGGGGAGGAGGTTCGGCTAATCTAAAAATAAAGGGATATCTTGAAATTGTAGTTTCCTCATTTCAGATTTTGTCCCTTGCTCGCCTGTGGTAAAAGCGGAAGACCGGCTGGATTCCCTAAACAAATAAAAGCGGCCCAATACTTAGGAGCTTCATAAGGGCGTTCTAAATCAGATTTTTGACTTAATTCACGCAAATGGGCAGCAGTTCCTATACTGTGTTTTTCTGCCGATTTGATGGCATCTTCCGTTAGCCATTGGGAACGCATTTTGGCGATGGTGAGACGCTGGAGGCTAGATTTGGCTTTTCTCAAAGCTTCTGCTTTGCTAAGTTTTGCTTTCAGGAGATAATAATAGAAATACTGCATTAAGATAGTGGTAGCCACATCCTCCACTTTCCAAAGGCTGATAATAACGGTTTTTGCTCCTGCTTGGATGAAGGAACGACGCAAACCGATGAGGGTTTCTCCTGTGTAGAGGTCTCCTAAGGCGGTTTCACAGGCGGATGTTACTACTAACTCTGTCCCTGCTAAGTTGATAGATTGCACGTCTAGGGAAGTTAATAAGCCATCTTCGGCTTCTTCGGGTAGTTTACCGCCGTTTAACATCGTATTCACCCCCGCAAAGGCTAAACCTGAACGCAACAGGGGATTTTGTCTGGTGCCGACTTGGAATCTTTCTGAGGCGGAAAGACTCGATAACATGAAGTTTTGGTTAATTGTGTCCAGTTCGGGGGTTATATCGCCGAGAAAGTAGCCATGAGTAGCAATATGGAGAATATAAGGGGCTTTTTGGGCTTTGGAGACAAGAGGTTTTAAAGCTTTGGCGGCGGTAACGGGTTTGACTCTGAGTATTTTAGCGATTTTTTCGCCTTCGATTTCGGTGCCGGGGAGGGAGTTGAATATTTGTCCTTGTCTAGAGGTGGCTAAATTGCGTAAGGATGGTTTAAAGGGGAATTTTTCCTCATTTTCGGCAGTTGATGGCGTGTTTTCGGGACTAGCTAAGTTATAGTCAGGGTTAGCGATAACGAGAGGATAGGTGACTTTTGCGGGAATTTTGGCTTTAAAGCGCAGGATATCTCGCCCTACATTTAAGAAGTTGCAGCGATATTCATCCATTAAGTAGCTGCCTTTATCGGTGGGTAAAATTTCAAAGGGTAAGCAGTTTAATTCGCCATCGGGACAGATAATTAATTCTTGGGTGAGATAAGGCTTGATTTTGTCAAAAATAAGCTGGCTTAGTTCAATTTTTGACAGTATATCCTCTTGTTTCTTAAATACGGCCACACTTAATCCTCGTGGGTTTTCTACCGATTCCCGAAACTCTTTCACTAATTTGTCTATGGGTTCAGCTTCTCCTAAATCTATCATAGTTAGCTGTTCTGGGGCTTGGGCAGGTAGGATAAAGGCGAGATAGCGAGGGGGAAAGGATGCAGCGTCACCGTTGGCGGGAATTGCCTGAAAATTGTAGTTATTAAACCTGAAAAATTCAATTAGGGTAGTTCCTTCGGGTAATTCTAAAGCGATGGTACGAAAATCAGCGTTTTGCAGTTCTTTTTCGAGGTTAAGTTCGGGGATATTTAATTCTCGTTCGAGGTTTTCCGCTTGTTGTTCGAGGGATTTAATTTCTTGTTGGTAGTAGGGAAGTTGTTCGGGGGTGGGTATATCAAAACAGCGTTTGGCGAGTTGTTGTCTGATTTGTTGCCATTGTTGGAGTTTGGGGGCAAGATGGGCGTATTGTTGGGATAAAAGGGCGATTTTTTGCAGGATGGCGGTTTCGGTTGCGATCGCTTTCCGTCTTAAGATGAGGTTATAGGCAGATTGTACCGCTTCGGGAGTATTAGGAAAGTGTTGGAAAACGAGAGAGAGAAATCTTTCTACTTTATAGTAGTTTTGTATAAGATAAATGATGCGTTGTTTATCGGTGCTGATACTAAAGATTTTCGAGATAGTTTTTAAGTCAATATCTGCCGCTTCTTGCATTAATTTTAGGGCTGGTTTATGGCAGTTGGTTGCTGTATATAATAGGGCTAAGTTATTCAGAGAAGTAGCATAGCCAGGGTGTTCAGTACCTAGAATTTTACCAATAATTTTGAGAGCTTGTTGATGGAGAGGTAAAGCTTGCTCATACTGTCCCATTAGCTTATATAAGTTAGCTAAATTATTCAGAGAACTAGCATAGTTAGGGTGTTCAGTACCTAAACTTTTACCACGAATTTCGAGAGCTTGTTGATGGAGAGGTAAAGCTTGCTCGTACTGTCCCATTGACTTATATAATACGGCTAAGTTATTCAGAGAAGTAGCATAGTCAGGGTGTTCAGTACCTAAACTTTTACCACGAATTTTGAGAGCTTGTTGAGAGAGAGGGCAAGCTTGCTCA
>NZ_JASJFB010000869.1:0-15025 GCF_030065455.1 Microcystis sp. M53602_WE12
AAATCCTTATCTGGCAAGAGACTTAATTGATTAGTTCGCTCTAGAGCAAAAACAATTGACAAAAATCGCTAAATGCTTTTCTATATAAGGGTTCCATCCCTTATAACCCCCGTCCATTGCATAACAATTACCGAAGAGCCTGAATTATGAAGTGGGGAGGTGGGGAGAGGGAATTATGAATTATGAATTATGAATTATGAATTATGAAGTGGGTAGATAGGGAGTAGGTAGGTGGAGGACGTAGGTTGGGTTGAAGCATGAAACCCAACGCCCGATTATGTTACGCTACTGCTCCTATAAATAATTGTGTCTCCCTACTTCATAGATAATAGTCTATTCTAGTTCCCGACAATCGGCCGGCAAAGAACTAAGATCAAGATCAAGCAATCCCCTACCGTTAAAGCTGATGAAATTACCCCGTCTTGCCGCTTTAATCATTGGTCTGAGCTTTATTTTCGGATTAATGTTGTGGTTAGTCAACTCTATCTATCGTCTTTACATCCAGATCGCCTTTACTGCTCCTATCTTAGCTAATATTCTGCTTTTGCTGATTATCGGACTGCTGGGCTTGCTAATATACGTTCTTTTGTACTACTTTTATCTGCTGCCCCAGCAGCAAAAAAGTCGCCGCGGGTTGCGTTCTTCCTCCCGTCCACCCCTAAAATTACCGGTAGAAAAAACCGAGGCCGCTGGGGAAACCTTAAAAGCTATCCGGCAACAAGTGGAGCAAATTCAAGATAAAGTAACCCAACAGGTTTTTATTAAGCGTTCCCAAGAAATTGAGCGAAGTTTAGCCAGAAAAGAAGTTAAAATCATTGTTTTCGGCACAGGTTCGGCGGGAAAAACCTCCCTAATTAACGCCCTCATCGGTCAAATGGTGGGCAATGTGGAGGCAACCATGGGAACCACGGAAAAAGGGGAAACCTATAGTTTAAAAATGAAAGGTGTGAATCGGGAAATTCAAATTACCGATACCCCCGGCATTCTCGAAATTGGCGCGGCCGGAGGTCAAAGGGAACAGTTAGCGCGACAATTAGCCACGGAAGCAGATTTACTTTTATTTGTCATTGATAACGATATTCGACAATCGGAATACGCCCCTTTATTGCGTTTAATTGATATTGGTAAACGTTCTCTCTTAGTCTTTAATAAAATCGATCTCTATAGCGATGAAGATCGAGACATTATTTTAAAACAATTACGAGAACGTCTAAAAGGAGTGATTCTTTCAGCCGATATTATTGCCGTCGCCGCTAATCCCCAACCAGTACAGTTAACCGGGGGACAAATGATCACACCAGAACCGGATATTTTAGCTTTAATTAAACGTTTGGCTTCAGTTTTACGGGCCGAAGGGGAGGATTTAGTGGCAGATAATATCCTCTTACAATCCCAAAGATTGGGGGAAGAAGCTAGGAAAATTATCGATCGCCAACGTCGTCGCCAAGCTGATAAAATTATCGATCGCTATCAGTGGATCGGTGCGGGAGTGATTGCTGTGACTCCCTTACCAGTGTTCGATCTGTTAGCAACGGCGGCGGTTAATGCTCAAATGGTCAGGGAAATTGGTCAAGTTTATGGCTGTGAAATTAACAGCGATCGAGGCAAGGAATTGGCTCTATCTTTGGGCAAAACTCTAGTTAGTTTGGGAGTAGTGAAAGGAGCAGTAGAATTATTAGCCAGAATCCTACAGTTAAATTTTACTACCTATATAGTCGGTAAGGCAATTCAAGGGGTCAGTGCCGCCTATTTAACCCGCATTGCTGGCAAAAGTTTTATCGAATATTTCCGTCACGATCAAGACTGGGGTGATGGTGGTATGACGGAAGTGGTACAAAGACAATTTCAACTCAGTCGCAAGGAAGAATTTATTAAGTCTTTTGTGGCCGATGCGATCGGTAAAGTGGTACAACCTTTTCAGGATGATTGGCAGCAAGAAGAAGTTTTAGAAGCTAGTTGCGAGGATGATTGGTAAAGATCGAACCCGGGAGCAATAGGCAAAATTGTATAGTAATTGTTACAATCGTTTTGGGGTTCCACAAGGGCAAAAAAAAGATGCGACAGCAAGTTATCGACTGGTTAAAAGAAAACGTCAACGAACACCGTCTGCGACATATTCTCGGTGTGGAGACCATGTGTATTGATTTAGCTCGTCATCACGATCTCGATCCCGTCCAAGCAGGGCAAGCGGGATTACTACACGATCTGGCTAAATTTTTCAAGCCCAAAAAACTGCTAAAAATGGCGGAATCGGCGGGAATAGACGTGGATAATATCTGTTTATCCCATCCCCACTTACTCCACGCCGATGTGAGTGCAGTTGTCGCCCAAAAAGAATTTAACGTTACCGACGAGGAAATTCTCGAAGCAATTCGCAATCATACCCTCGGTAAACCCAATATGAGCGATCTTAGCTGTATAGTCTTTATTGCCGATGCCTTGGAACCCAATCGCGGCGATACACCCGAATTAAACGCCCTACGACAACTCAGCTATCAAAATCTCCATAAAAGCGTTCAACAAACCTGTGATTATTCCCTAAAATATCTTTTAAGTAGCCATTGTCCCATTCATCCCCGCACCGTGCTAACGCGCAACTGGGCGTTACAAATTGTTAAAGAACAACCAACAGAAACTAAAACCATTGATTAACATAATCTCAAGACTCGCTTACAACCACCTCAGCCAAAGGATAACCACAACCTGAATGACCAATCCCACTGGAATTATTACCCCCATCGCCGAAAATCTCAAGACCGAAAAATTTCTAGAGACAATTGTCACCGCTGCCGAGGACAAGAAAGCAGGGGACATCGCCATCCTGAAAGTCGCCGATATCTGTTATTTAACCGATTATTTTCTGATTATTACCGGCTATTCTACCACTCAAGTGCGAGCGATCGAGGATGCGATCGAAGCCGCTATGGAACTAGAATGGCAACAGTCTCCCCGACAAGTGGAAGGAAAAAGCGAAGGTAGCTGGATCCTGATGGATTATGGCGATATCATTGTCCATATCTTTTTACCAAAAGAGCGAGAATTTTATAATTTAGAAGCATTTTGGGGTCATGCCCAACGGATTCCTCTACCTAGCGACCATTTAGAGGAGTAGAATCCATGAAATCCTCCCTTGATTTCTGTCCCGTCCCGGAAGAACAGCAACCGGTTAACGAGTACGAACAATTAAAAGAATCTTGGTTTTTCCGTTGGGCGACGCTAGATGTAGCCTCTTATACAAAAAAAATTGTCTGGTTATGGTTGTGGACATGGTTAATTGTCGGACCGATTGCCGCCGCTAGTTTTCCCCTCAAAAAAGCCCCTTTTCTCTTCTTCTGTGCGGGGATTTTTGGCTCGACAATTTTGGTAGGATTGGTGTTATTGCGCTTGTATCTGGGCTGGATCTACGTCTATGATCGCTTGCAATCGGAGAAAGTATTTTATGAAGAGTCGGGCTGGTACGATGGCCAAATCTGGACAAAAACCGCCGCCATTTTAACCCGCGATCGTTTAATCGTCTCCTATCAAATCCAGCCCATTCTCCAGCGTTTACAAAAAACCGCCCTGATTCTAGGGGCAATTGTCGCTATCAGTGGTCTTTTCTGGCTATTTTTCACTCACTAACCGCAACCAATCACCAATCTGAATGAATAGGGTAAAACGTTCACCAACCCACCGCTTAGAAATTCATCTCCTCCGGGAAGGTATTATTGAATCGGTTCATAATGTCGAGGCCGCTATTTGCGATGACCGCGGCCGGGTATTATCCACCGCCGGCAGCGCCGAAACTAGCGCCTTTATTCGTTCGGCCCTGAAACCTTTTCAAGCACTGGCTGTCATCAGTACCGCCACCCTCGAACGCTACGATCTCAACGATAAGGATCTAGCCATTATCTGTAGTTCTCACCAAGGCACGGTGGAACACGCCCGTCAAGTCTTTAATATTCTCTGGCGCGCCGATATCGATCCTAATGCCCTGCAATGTCCCCTCCCCGAAGGTAAACCCAGTCGCCTCCAGTACAATTGTTCTGGTAAACACGCCGGGATGTTAGCGGTGTGTCAACAGCGTGGCTGGCCGTTAAATAGCTATCTGCGGCGCTCTAGTCCGATACAGAAGCTAATTCTCAGCAAAATTGCCGAATTATTGGGGATGCCGGGGGATGAATTAATCAGCGCCCACGATGACTGCGGCGCGCCCACCTATTCAATGCAGTTGGGGCAAATGGCCCATCTCTACGCCCAGTTAGCCTCTGGCAACCGTTTAGACTTAGAAAGAATCGTCCGGGCGATGACCTATCATCCCCGCATGGTAGCAGGAGAAGGGGCTTTTGACACGGAATTAATGCAGGTTAGCCAAGGGGAAATCGTCAGTAAAGCCGGGGCCGAAGGGATTCAATGTATCGGGCGCGTCGGCGAAGGTTTAGGATTAGCAATTAAAGCCCTAGATGGTTCCAAACGGGCTAAATATGCCGCCGCTTTGCAAATTCTCAAACAGTTAGGCTGGATTACTCCCAATGTGGCCGAATCTCTCTCGGAAAAATTCCTCAAAATCGGCAGTTATACCCGCTTGGAAGTGGTGGGAGAAATGGCTTTATTGTAAATAGTGGGTTGACCAAGGGTAACACATCAAAAACTTTTCTTTTTGGTGTGTTAGGGCAGTATTTGAATCTTGATTTTTTTCCTCAAAAACTGAACTTCGGAGTACAATACAGATGACTAAATTAATTCAAGAAACTTTCGAGCAAATTGCACTGCTTTCTGAAGAACAACAAGATAGCCTAGCAACCTATCTAAAAAAACACCTAGCTGAATTTTTAGAAGAAGCGGAAAAAGAACGACGAATTGCAGAAGGGACTTATACCATAAGTGATTTTAACGAAAAAACTCAACAAGCTATTCAGAATATTGAAGAGCAAAAAAACTTAACTGTTTGCCAAGATCAAGTTGAACTGTATCAGCAGCTAGGAATTTAATGTTATTACCCATTTTTGAAAATCGCTTTAAGAAAGATATTAAACGACTGCAAAAACGGGGAAAAGATATGACCAAACTGAAAAATGTCATTGATAAATTACTTCAAAAGCAAGAACTAGAACCTAAATACAAAGATCACGCTTTGATGGGAAACTGGAATGGATATAGGGATTGTCACCTAGAACCAGACTGGCTTTTAATTTATAAAATCACAGACACCCATCTTTTTTTAGTGCGCTCTGGTTCCCATGGGGATTTATTTTAATATTCGGTCAATCGTTTAAGTAGAGCTTGCTGAATACAAATGTAAGCTCTGCTAGAAAAGGGTTTTGAGCTTTTTTTCCAAAAAAGTGCCAGGAACAAACGTTGAGAAATCGCTCCGAGAGACTCAAAACCCTTGTACTTTTTTCGGCGAACGCAAAGTAATCAAAGAGCGATAACACCAGTTAATGGGCAATTTAACCTATTTTTGTGGTTTCTTTTTCGATAGAATGATTGCGTTTAACTTGACGTTTTATTGTCGCACCAACACCGAGTATTCCTAGAGAAAAGAGTCCTAAAGTTGAAGTGGGTTCGGGAATGGTTTCTACTTCTATATCTAAAGAACTTGATACATTGACATCGTTGGTTCCACTCTCTATAAAACTGGAGTCTGGCAGTATATTTTCTGGAAAAACAAACGAAATCGTATCATTAGTTAGATCTAATGAAAGATTAGATCTATACACAACTGGTAACTGTCCTTGAAGATCAGTGAATATAGCTGATAACCAATCATTAATATCACTGCCTGGTAATTCGCTAAATAAAAACTGGGAACTGGCAAACACGTTTTCAGAGGGTGTATTAAAACCTAATGAAGCCAGAAATATAGATTCATTTCCACTACCATCCAAACCAGATAATACTGAAGCTAACTCTATATATTCACCATCGATTTGCCCCTCTTTTGCTTTTTGCTTTTTAACTGCTTTTAATTTAGTTGTTTGTCCAGTGTCGTCTAGCAACTTCTCAAATTTTTTTACGTTAGGTGGAAAAATGAGCTTATTTCCCTCCTGCTCGAGGGGGGGTAAAGTGAATGGTTCCCCTACTTGAAAAGCGTTATTAATTAGGGTTGCCTTCCCAGTGGAAGTTGTGCCTTTTGGAATCGTTACCACCACATTTTTTGTTTTTCCGTCCTTAAGAGTGATTCGGATGATAATTTTCCCAGCTTTAGAAGGAGTTCCTGTAGTTAGCTCTATATCTGCGAGTGCTTGATCAGCAAACACCAGTAATGTGGATATAGTAACCATAATAGTTGCCAAATTTTTAAGTGAGCGTTTCATGAAAGTTCCTTTTTTCTGGTTGAAAATATCTAAATAAATGCTTTGTCGAAATGTTAAGGCATTTATTTAGGGTGGGCAGATTTACTTTGGTAATATAAACACCCTAAAGTTAACTTTCAAGACCCATAAAAGCCCCATAAAGAAATATAAAGACACTAAATTGGCATTTTGCGGTATAATGTCAAGCAATCCTGACTTAACTCCCCGTTTAAAATCATCCTATGAACTCCTTCGATATTCAATCTTTTATAATAACTATTGATGAGCTTGTTTTCTCCCATACAGGAGAACATTTAGACGATCTTCAGCATGAAATCTTAGAGGGAGTCGTCAATCATCAAAAATACGCCGAAATCGCTCAAAAAAATCATCGTTCTCAGAAATATATCAAGGAAACAGCAGGTAAATTATGGAAAACCTTATCAGAAATATTAGGACAGGAAGTCAGTAAGGCTAACATTAAATCGAGTTTACAAAGATATTGTTATTCTAATTTCTCTAACTCTAGTAATATTAAAGACGTTATACAAATCAATAGCGGTAATTTTTGTACTGGAAAAGAGAACAGTGAATTACCCTCATCTAAAATTTATCAACAAGCTAAATTAGAAACCATTCCCGAATTAATCAAAGAAGGATTAACTATAGAACAAATTGCTAGAGTTTTAAAACTTCCCCTAGAATTAGTGCGATCGCAATTAGAAGAATTTGAGTAACTCCCCAGCAACATCACTTATAATATAGTTATCTTATTATTACCCTGAGCCGATCTGAAAGTGAATTTTATTTTAGAACCAAGCGAGGAAAGAGATTATAATCTTTCTATTCCTTCTCTCCCGGTTGTATTAATGAAGGACATCATCTCGAAGAAGCTTTGAGCAATATTCAAGAAGCTATGGAACTTTGTCTTGAATTATAGGAAAAAGAAAGACGAATTGCAGAAGGTAATTATACCATAAGCGATTTTAACCAAAAAACTCAACAAGTCATTCAGAATATTGAAGAACAAAAAACCTTAACTGTTTGCAAGGATGAGGTTGAACTATATCGGCAGCTAGGAATTTATTGTCATTAATCTCTAGAGTCAGCGATTCCCTCTGTAGTCATGTTTTTGCTGGTTTTCTGCCCCGAAACCAGCTATAATGCTCGAAAGGTGAAAAGGGACTAAAAGCGCTGATTGAGTTAATCTGTGATGGCAAGGTGAGTCTGCGCTATCTAGTCTCGTCGGTGGTCTTGGCTACTGGGGTTGAGATAAACTAGATTTAATAACTGAAAATCCGGGGTAATCACTCATGTTACAATCCCTAAAAATTGAAGGCTTTCGCGGGTTTCAGAATTTTGAGATGGCCAATCTTGGTCGAATTAATCTCTTAGTGGGTAAAAATAATAGCGGTAAAACTTCTATTTTAGAAGCGATTCAGTTTTTGTATGCTCAGAATAATATAGATATATTTCTTGAACCTATTAGCTATAGAGGTGAGTTTGGTTGGTCAGAAAGTAATCTACCTAGTCGCACTAAAGTTTTTGAAATTTGTCATTTATTTCCTGGGCATGAAATCATCCCAAGTAAAAAAATTATCATCAGTGGATATGGCAAATCCTATCTAGCAAGTCTTACCATTTCTGTTGAAAGCATTCCTATACAACTATCTTTATTTTCAGACAAAAATGATGATATAAATCAAAATAATGATAACAATTTCGACGATGAGGAATGGGCTAAACTTCTTTTAAGTATTAGATGGAGTCAATCACAAAAACCTATTGAACTGGAACTTCTTGCCAACGGTACTCTTGCCAGAGATTCTATAAGAAGAATAGCTAGTTTAAGCAGAATTTCCCATAAAATAGGTATTGATAATAAAATTGAATTGAAGTTCTTAACACCATTTTCTCTAACAAGTTCTGATATGGCAGCACTTTTTGATAACATTGTTCTCTCTCCTTTAGAAGATTTAATTATTGAATCTTTGAAAATTATTGAGCCAAAAATTGAAAGAATAGCCATTGTTGGTTCTGGCAAGTATTTAACTTCAAATAACCTAGGTGTTAGCGGTGGGTTTTTAATCAAAATTAAAAATCATGATCAACCTATACCTATTGGCAGTTTAGGCGATGGATTTTGGCGAATGTTAGGATTAGTTTTAGCGATGGTTAATCTTGAAAATGGAATTTTATTAGTTGATGAAATTGATAGCGGATTGCATTTTACTGTCATGACTGATATGTGGAAAGTCGTCTGGGAAACCGCCAAAAAACTCAATATTCAGGTATTTGCCACCACTCACAGCCGCGATTGTTGGCAAAGTTTAGCCGAATTAATTACCGAAGAAAAAATTACCGATAACGAGATTACTATTCAAAGGATAGATAGGGAAAAAAGCCAATCTGTAATCTTTGATCCAGAAGAAATTGTTATTGCTGCTACAAGTAATCTTGAGGTGCGGTAACAATGCCTAAAATAGAGACAAAAAAGTTATTAGTGGAAGGTGCAGAGGAATTGAGAGTTATTCCCCAATTAATGGCAGCAAATGGAGTTACTTGGAATAGAGGGGAAGAACCATTGAATATCATAAATTGTGATGGTGTTGAAAATTTACTAAAACCTAAATATATCTCTACGCAACTAAAAACTCCTAACGGACTAACTCATTTAGGAATTATTATGGATGCGGACGAAGAACCTGATAATCGTTGGAAAAGTTTATATAATGCCTGTTTACCAAATATACCTAGCTTACCTCAAAATTTACCAGCAGCGGGATTAATTATGACTCTAGAATCGGGGATAAAATTCGGTGTGTGGATGATGCCAGATAATCAATCTAGAGGGATGTTAGAGACTTTTTTAGCCTATTTAGGGTTTGCTGAATAAATCTAAAAACCTTGTTGGATAAGACTTTTGACCTGTTAAAATCCGATGTTAGTGCCAAAAAATCGGATTGGGACCATCAAAAACCTGGCATTATCCTTATTATAGTACATGGGTTGGTACAAAAAAGAGAGGGCAACAAAGCCTGAAACTCCCGACGACCGGCTACTGACGACCGACTCCTGACTCCTAACCCCACCAACAAACTTTTTCAGCAAACCCTAAATAAAGCCTCTTTCAAAAAGACTTAAATTAATCGTGCCGCGGGGGTTTATTGGTCGCAGAACCCGCCGGAACGACCTTGGAGGTGGGGGGGATACCTTTGAGGGAAATGAGCGTATTCATCACCGTTTTTGCCACAGGAGCGGCAACAGTGGAGCCAAAAGTATTGGCACCCTTGGGTTCATCCACCACCACCAAAACCACATAACGGGGCGATTCGATCGGTAAAATCGCGACAAAACTGGTAATTTTGGCGTTAGGTAGATAACCCCCCGTCGGACTAGCTTTTTGTGCGGTTCCCGTTTTGCCTCCGATGCGATAACCGGGGATTTGGGCCGCTACCCCCGTCCCCTTGCTGACGACGGTTTCCATCATTTCCACCACTTGCCGGGCCACGGTGGGAGAAAAGACTTTTTTGCTGGGATAATCGGGCTGCCAGTGCAAACGGCCGCGGTCGTCGGCTAATCCTTTGATCACATGGGGAGTTACCAAGGTGCCACCATTGGCCAGCGCACCGTGCAATTGTACTAATTTTAAAGGAGTCAGGGATAAACCTTGACCAAAGGAAGCGGTGGCCGATTCAATGGCATTATCCAGAAATTCTTGTTCAGGTTTGAGATATCCTGCCACTTCTCCGGGTAAATCTACGCCAACCCTTTGATTTATTTCCAATCCTAATAAACTTTTATAGAAATCAACTCGCCCCATTTTTTGGGCAATTTGCACCATGGCCACGTTACTAGAGGTTTGCAGAACTCTGGCCATATCTAGCGCCCCATAACCCTGTTTAGAGGCATTTTTAATCGTCCAGGGACCGACAGTAATTGCCCCCGGATCATTGACTACCGTATTAGCTTTAATTGCCCCCGCTTCCATGGCCATGGCGACAATAATTGGTTTAAAAGTTGACCCCGGTTCGTACTGATCGGCTACGGTCCAATTTTTAAATAGAGCCACATTGGCTTTATAGTATTCGTTGGGGTTAAAAGTTGGCTCACAAACTAGGGCTAAAAGAGAACCATCAAGGGAGTCCATGACGATGACGGCTCCCCGTTTAGCATTAAATTTTTTTAGCTGTTCTCGTAGGGCCGTCCGCGCCGCTCTTTGTAGTTTTAAATCGAGGGTTACTTCTAACTGTAATTCATCAAATTGAAAGATACCATGGGGAACAAAAGCTGGTAAAATTCGCCCGTCTCCCATGCGTCTTGTATTGACAGAAAAGGGATCTCTTTCTAATAACTGACTGGAACCTCTCTCTAATCCTGCTTGACCACGATGTTCTTTATCTACATAGCCAATCACGTCGGCTGCCACATCGTCTTGGGGATAATAACGAGCGTACTTTTCCTCTAATTCTACACCGTCAAGAGATAATTGTTTTAAGCCCCTAGCCACGGATTCGGTTAATTGATTGGCTAAACGAATTCCTGTTTCTTTTTCTTTAAATTTTTGAATCAGTTGATTAGTGGGAATATTTAATAAAGGAGCTAATTTATCAGCCACTTCTGCCGGCGGAATAGCAAACAGTTTTGGGTGTACATAAAGAGTATAAATCAAGCGATCGGCCGCCAAAACATTACCATTACTATCGACGATCGCCCGTCGGGGAATATAGGGTCTAATACTGGTAGTTTGCTGTTGTCTGGCTCTTTTTTGCAATTCCTGTCCTTGTACTATTTGCAGTTGGTACAATCGCCAAGCTAAACCCACAATACCCATGACTAAAATCAACCACACCGCCACCAATCGCCCGTTACTCAAAGGCAAATTTTTTAAGTTTTTTTGCCGTTTTTTGGCGTTTAAATAGGACTTTCTGTCCTGGAACCTGCCAGAGGGCGATCGAGTTTTTTTACCTCTAAATCTGGGTCTTTTTGTGTCAGTCATGAGCAGTATCTTTCAGTAATCAGTAAGCAGTAAGCAGTAATCAGTAAGCAGTAATCAGTGAGCAGTAAACAGTAAACAGTGAGCAGTAAACAGTAAACAGTAAACAGTAAACAGTACACTTAAAAACTCACATCTGATAACTGTTAACTTACCCACTGATAACTGATAAGTGGGTGGGTGGAATTAAATATAAGATGAACGTAGGTTGGGTTGAAGCATGAAACCCAACGCCCGATTATGTTACGCTACCGCTAACCCATCCTACACATAATTGTGCCTCCCCACTTAACTGATAACTGCTAACTGTTAACTTCCCCACTGATAACTGTTAACTGTTAACTGATAACTGTTAATAGGCACTTCTCGGTCGAGAATTGACGGTAGATTGGGGTTGAGAAGCGTTGGCCGGTTTCAGGTTAGGGGCAGATTTACGCTGTAAAAAGATAGTTTGGAAGGGTTGGGGATGAGTTAATCCGGTTTCGGGTTTTTCTGCTTGTTGAGCTAGTTGATGTTTAAGGGTTTCATTGGTGGCCAAAAGATGGCGCTCGTGACGTTGCAGTGTTTCCAGTTTACCAAATTCTTTGTCCCAAACCTTGGGAATATATACCGTCCAAGCATATATTCCCAGAGTCGAACCCAACAGACAAAAAGTAATCACGGCCACTATTCTTTCTAGGAGACAAAGGGAACGTAATTGACGCGAGGCTAATTGTTTTTGTGTCGGGGCCACGGGAACTCTCGCCACCGATTTAGTCGTCGGTTTGACGGTGGGAGTCGGGGAGGATTGAGTAACTGGTTTAGTAGTCGGGTTGGGGGAAGTTACCCGCGACTGGGGACGACGTTGACTCCCTTGGCTTTTTTGGCGAGAAACGGGAACGGGAATATAGGACTTATGGGCAGCAGACATGATTTTCTCTCAATATTTCTAGCTAGTTGTCGTTGTCAAAAATTAAGTTTCTAAAATCAGGAGTCGGTCATCAGGAGTCAGTAGTCAGGAGTCGGTCGTCAGTGGTTCGTGTTATGCAATGGACGGGGTGATCAGGGATTTGTCAATTGTTTTCCCTCTAGAACGAACTAATCAATTAAGTCTTTTGCCAGATAAGAATTTAGTCGATTTATGCCATCCGATCGAACCATGCCAAGTAACGAAGAACCATATTTAATTGATCACTGTTGCCTTTTTTCCTTTTTCCTTTAAAATCACTGCTCTAGTTCTAGACGTAAACGATATAAAATAGTTTGCGGATGAACTTGAGCGAGAATTTGATTGATCACCGTACTCGGTCCGGATGCCCCCCAACTACAACCGCGTTCTAGATAGATTTTAGCGGCTTTCCCGATGATATAGGTTCCATAAGCGGCAATTGCTCCCTGTAAGAGAGCGGTGCTACCGTAGAGGGTTAAAGAGGTGGGATTTTCAAAAATACTCGCCGCCGCCGCCGCCGTTTTGCCCAAACCGATAATCACAGTGCCGAGGATTTCCCCCACCAGCAACCCCGCACTACTCAAAAGTAGAGTCCGCCAGAGTTGACCAGCTTGGTGACTGGTAATCGGCAAGCCGTACAAACGAGCTAAAGCCCGAACTAGAGTCAAATCGACGATTGAAGCCCCTAGTAGGTCTAAAATAGCGATCGGATTGGCCGCAATCGCTAAAGCCTTATATTTCGCGTATTGCCAGATAATTTCCTCCGCTTGACTGTCCCGGAGTTCCAGGGTTTTTCTAGCGATATTTTCCTCCGCTTCTTGCCCTTGCACTAAAGCATTTAAGGCCAGTAGCGATCGCCCTTCCCGATTTAAAATCGTTAAGAGTTTATCTTGCAGCTCCTCAATTTGGGGGGGAGGGGTTTCCCACTCAGTCACCACGCGCCCATCGGGGTATTCCACCCGGACGGGAATCGGTTGCGGTTCGGCGGCTACCATAACTATCTCATCGCTAGTTAACAAATCTTCTAACGTTTTTTCGTCCCGATTGGTTCCTAATCTCTGTAACTGCTGAAAAATCTGGCGGCGATCGGCTTCCGGATAGAGATCAATCTTATTAAACACCAAAATGATCGGTTTTTTCGCCTGGCGCAATTCTGCCAAGGCCTCGTATTCGGTCCGGGTAATATCCCCCGCGACGATAAATAAAATCAAATCGGCACTTTTAGCGACTTCTCTGGCCATATTCGCCCGCGCTTCCCCTTCAATCTCATCCAATCCGGGGGTATCGATTAATTCTATCTGGATTTTACCCGTGGCTGGTATCCAACGCACCGATCGCGGCCAGCGTGTCACCCCGTGCAGGGGTCCGGTTGCCAGGACTTTTTGACCGACTAAAGCGTTTACCACCGAGGATTTACCGCGACTGACTAACCCGAAGGCTGCCACCCGAATCACTGTTTCATCCAGTTTATCCAAGGCCGATTTTAGGGACTGCAAATCCTGTTTAACGGCGGCCTGAAGTTGGGGATCGGGGGGATAATTCCAATGGCGGCGAAAACTGGCATACCAAGTTAAAGCCTGTTGTAAACTAGCTTTAGCCTGATTGTAATGAGTTTCCTCGAGCGATGGGGTCTTGGTCACGGTTGATTTTTTTACTGTTTATTGATGCTGCTGCCTTTATTGTAGAGTTTCGGGGCGGTAACTGAGACGCGGTTATTTGGGGTGGTGGGGAGGTGGGGAAGTGGGGAAGTGGGGAAGTGGGGAGCAGGAGAGATGGGGGAATTTCAACTAAAACCCTAAAACCCTAAAACCCTAAAACCCCAACACCTAACATCCTACTCCGCCAATCCCAATTGCCCCAATAGCTGAAGGATAGTTTTTCCGGTTACGGGATCTCGCCAATCGGGGGCAATTTCTGCCAGGGGAAGCAGCACGAAGGCCCGTTCTCGGCAGCGGGGATGGGGTATCTGTAATTCGGGCGTTTCTAAGATCAGGTCATCATAAAATATTAAGTCTAAATCGAGGGTACGCGGTCCCCATCTTTCCCGTCGGACTCTCCCGAATAACTGCTCGATTTCTAATAATTTATGCAGTAAATCTAAGGGCGATAAATCCACTTGCACAATGGCGCAACCGTTGAGATAATCGGGCTGAGGAGGGCCGACGGCCGCGGTTTGATACCATTGGGAATGAGCTTCTAGTTTAATTCCTTTGACTCGCTCTAATTCCCCTAAAGCTTGCCCTAAAATTGTCGCTGAATCCCCTAAATTACCGCCTAAAGCGATCGCTGCCCGCTTCATCCACATCCTTCCTCAACAATAATCTCGGCTAATTCCCCCGTCGCCCCCAAAGATTTACCTAAAAATATATTGACATTTGGATGCTTTTGTGATAGTTCAAAAACTTGGGCTTTGATCGCGTCCGTAATTGCACCAGCAAAGAGGAAATAGGGCAGTATAGCGATTTTTTGGCTACCTTGAGCAATTAAACTCTCGATTTGTTGGGATAAACTCGGTTCTATCGACCAATAAGCTGTAATTGCTCCAGAAAACGCCGCTAGATTTTCCACTTCCCGATTACCGCCGGGGCGACGACTACCGTGGGACAGTAAAATGCGGTCTTGGTGGCTTAAATCGGCAAATTGTCGGGATAACAGCGATTTTATGCCCTGATAACTGCCTAAATGGGGCTTTAACTCTAGCTTAATTGGCGATCGCACTTTGGCCACGGCTGCGGGAATATCTTCTTTAACGTGAACCCCCGACAGGAGAAACAGGGGGATAATCTGCAATCGGTTACATCCTTGGCTTTGTGCTTGTTGGGCAAA
>NZ_JASJFB010000579.1:0-2629 GCF_030065455.1 Microcystis sp. M53602_WE12
AATAGCGACTCTTGTTCGGGTGTGGGGTAAAATCGAAACGAATAGGCTTTTTCCATACCTCACATTTTAGCATATATTTCGTAAACGATGCTCATATTTAACAGTAAAGCCGTCGTAGAACGACGGGGTTTCAGACCCAAATTTTCGATGAAAATTCCCCGCACGTTTCTCTTGTTTTTCCTTGCGATCACCGTTAGTCAGAACGTGCGCGGTCAACTGCCAGAAAAAACCGCCGTGGGCAAAAACGGCATGGTGGTTACCAGTCAGGGGGAAGCTTCTAGAGTCGGTCTGGAAATTCTCCGCAAGGGTGGGAATGCGATCGATGCGGCCGTTGCCGTGGGTTACGCGCTTGCAGTCACCGAGCCTTGCTGTGGCAATCTAGGCGGTGGCGGCTTTATGCTGATCCGGTTAGCCAACGGCGAAAGCGTGTTTATCAATTTTCGAGAGACCGCACCTCTAGCCGCCACCGCCAATATGTACCTTGATCGCAATGGTGAGATTATCCCCGGCCGCAGTCGCAACGGCTATCTGGCGGTGGCGGTTCCTGGTACAGTGCGAGGTCTGGATCTGGCCTTACAGAAATACGGTACACGCTCGCGTCAACAAGTCATCGCCCCAGCGATCGCCCTTGCCAGACAGGGATTTATCCTGGGGACAGGAGATATAGAAATCCTCCGGAGAAGCGGTGAGAAGTTAAAAGATCCGAGTATGGCGGCGATTTTCCTGAAAAATGGTTCAAAACCCTACGAGGTAGGCGATCGCTTAGTACAGAAGAACCTCGCGCGCACTCTAGCCCAGATTGCTCGCGGCGGGCCAGCAGTTTTCTATGGGGGGGAAATCGGCGCGCAGGTGGTAGCGGAGAGTCGGAAACAGGGGGGAATTCTCAGTGCTGAAGACCTGGACACCTATCAGGCATTGGAACAGGAACCCCTACAATGCACCTATCGCGGTTACGATATCCTGACCGCGCCGCCACCTGGAGGAGGGATGACGGTGTGCTTGATGTTGAATATCCTACAAGGCTATGATCTCAAAGCTTCGGGATTCCGATCAACCGATACGGTTCATCGCTTTCTCGCTGCGATGTTGTTTGCCTACGTTGATCGCAATACCTATCTCGGCGATCCGAAATTTGTCCAGATTCCCCTAGAACGACTGCTATCGGCAGAATACGCCGCCTCCATCCGGGAGAAAATCCCAACCAAGCAGGCCTTAGATCCCCGTCCCTTCTATCAAACCATCATTCGAGAGGGCGATAGTACCACTCACTACTCGGTGATTGATCGCACCGGCAATGCGGTATCCGTCACCTATACGATCAACTCGTCTTTCGGGGCCGGAGTGATTGCGGGTGACACTGGCTTTGTACTCAATAATGAAATGGATGATTTCGTCAGTAAACTAGGTTCCCCCAACCAATTTGGGCTAATTCAGGGACGAGCGAATCGGATTGAACCGGGCAAGCGTCCCCTGAGTTCCATGTCTCCCACCATCGTGGTAAAAAATGGCCAGGTGGTACTGATTACCGGAAGCCCTGGCGGTTCCACCATCCCGACAACGGTATTACAGATGATCACCCATACGATCGACTACGGGATGACCGTTGCCGAAGCGGTGAACTATCCCCGATTCCATTATCAGGGAATGCCCGATCGGGTTTTGATCGAACCGAACGCGCTCGCTCCGAAGGTAGTGGCCGCTCTCGAAAAACGGGGCTATACCTTCCAACCTTTTCCGAAATGGGGATCGGCCGAGTCGATTGCGGTCGATCGCTCCCGAACCTTTACTGGTGCGGCCGATCAACGCAGAAACGCAGGCGAAGCGAGGGGATTTTAAGAAAGTACCCAAAAACGGGGTAAATGTCCCCATTTTTTCGATATAAACGGCAATTACCCCAGCAATTCTCATTTTGAAACGATTTTGCGTTGTTTCAGCGATCTAGAGATTCGTTAAGAATTATTAACCCCTCTAGGTGCAAGGGTTTTAATGTCATGAAACCTTAAAATGAGAATTGCTGCAATTACCCAAATCATAACCGGGTAAAGGCATAACGAGCGAGGAAAATTGCCGCCAGAATCCAGGTCACTAGGGACACTTCACGTCCCTTGCCGCTAAATACCCGATCGGGCGGGGTACAATCCATGTCAACAATTATCTCTCTCCCCCTTATCTTGGGGACGTTACTCGGACTTAGCGAACTATCCCGTCGTTACAGGTGGTTCGTGTTTGCCTTTTATGCGGTCATCGAAAATTTGGGTCTGAAACCCCGTCGTTCTACGACGGCTTTACCGTTAAATACTAGCGCATTTACACGATATATTCTAGAATGCGAGGTATGGAAAAAGCCTATTCGTTCCGATTTTACCTCACACCCGAACAAGAGTCGCTATTGCGGCGCACATTGGGCTGTGTAAGATTAGTTGACAATAAAGCTCTCCATCTCAGAACACAAGCTTGGTACGAAAAGCAAGAAAGAGTAGGCTACGCCCAAACTTCTTCAATGCTAACCGAGTGGAAAAAGCAAGAAGAATTAGACTTTCTTAATGAAGTAAGCTGTGTCCCCTTACAACAAGGGTTAAGACACTTACAAACAGCTTTTACTAATTTCTTTGCTGGTCGGACTAAGTAT
>NZ_JASJFB010000889.1:0-3126 GCF_030065455.1 Microcystis sp. M53602_WE12
CCCCCGCCTATCGGCACCCCCCTTATCAAGGGGGAGCCCCCCGCCTATCGGCACCCCCCTTATCAAGGGGGAGCCCCCCGCCTATCGGCACCCCCCTTATCAAGGGGGGCAGGGGGGATCGAACCCAAAATATATCTTCAATTTAATTATAACCAGCTACTTAAGCTAAACGCAGGATTTGATTTTTGGCCATTAGTCGCAGGGTTTGTTGCAATTCCTCGCGACTGTGAATTTCCTCCAGACGATGAACGGGAACACCTTGATCGAAGAGAATTAACGTAGGCAGACTACGCAGACGAAAACTATTAGCTAATTGAAAATTCTCATCGGCATTGACACCGACTAATTGAATCGCATCTTGACACTCATTTTGCCAAGAACAGAGGGTGGGTTGGATTAAACGACATAAACCACACCAAGGAGCCCAAAAATGCACGAGAACCGGACGAGAAGACTCTAAAACTAGCTTAGGGAAGCTCTTTTCGTTTACAGATAGTATCATGTCTAAACGGATTTTATGAAAACTTGATTTTGATATAGAAACCATTCTACACCAATCGGGATCAATAAGAAAGGGGTTGGGAGCAAAATCACCAATAAATTTTACTTGTTGCTTGCATTAGCCAAGGATGCGCCCACCAGAGGAGTAAAATAAACCCTGTTACTCCTAGATAGGCCGGACGAAGGAATTCTTGCCATTTTAGGCTTTGCCGACCATCGATAATCGCTAAAAAGGGAATCACCGAGGTGCGTTCTTTGATCTTTAAAAATGCCTCTCCGTAACGGTCTTCTAACCGGCGATCGCCATGCCAGACGGCAAAAAGATGATGGGCAATTAAACCCAAGGAAGTTAATAGGGTAAAGCTTGTCCCTAACCAGAGGGTGTGAGCAATACACCAGATCACCTGTCCTACCATCTGGGGATGACGGGTAACGCGCAGGATGCCGGTTTCGTAGAGATGAACCTGCGGTTTTTGGATAGCGGCGATCTCCAGCAGGTTAAAAGTGGCAGGATAGAGAAAGAAAAAAGAAATGGCCGAAAGTATCCAAACTAGGGTTTTTACTCCGGTTACTCCCTGTACTTGCCAGAGAAGCAAACCATCATAACGATGATTGAAGAAATAAACTACTAAAATTACCGCTAGAGGGATACTCACAAGGGCAAATAATACCCGATACAGTCGCGCACCGATGATAGCTTCTCCCCCCATTCGTAAACTGGCTAATCCGCTATGGGCAACAGCAAAACCCAATAATAAACCTAACATGATCCAATGACTAGCGAATGCCACTTTTACCCTCTTGATTGACTAAATTTTTCTCCGAACTCTATTTTAAAGATTGATGGTTAATTTTTCGCCCCCTTTTTTTGTATTGCCAGTATCGAGGATTCGGGGCAAAATAAAACTATGCTTCCCCAAAGCGACCCCCAAGAATATAACTGGGGAACTATCTAATTTTGCCACTTTTTAGGTAATATGTCTTATCCCCAAAAGCGATTTGTGATGGTCTGTCAGCATTCTTCCTGTTTGGTGCAGGGTGCGTCTGAGCTTCTTTTAGCTTGGCAAACGGCAGCTCTCCCAGAAGATGTCATCGTTATGACCAGTGGTTGTCAAGGACAGTGTAGCACTAGCCCCACGGTGAGAATTATTCCCGAGGAAACCTGGTACTGTCGTGTTAAACCAGAGGATGTCCGTCAGATTGTCGAGGAACATTTAAAAAACGGTCAACCGGTTGAGCGTTTACTCCATCCACCCATTCACGCTCAATGGCAGTAAACTTGATCATCAATTTTTAAGTGATGCTTCACAATAGTCTTTTGCTCCTAGGTTAACCCCTTTGAGTGCCTGTGATTTCAGCTTAGTCTATTGTCTATGAGCGACTTAAAAATTCCCACAGCCAAGAGAGAAATAATTGCCGTGATAATTGTCCCCAAAAGTAGCTGTTATGTCATGAAAATAGTATATGAAAGACGGTTGTAAACCACAGATAAACAACAGATAAGCTGGTGTAGATTTAGGAGTTAATAACTTAATGGCTGTAACTACAAATCAAACAGGTGTAGCCCCTCTTTTGATCAATGGCAGACCCTTAAAAGCGATTAACACCTTCTACAATAAACAACGTTCCCGCTTGCAATCTCAACTGAAACCCCGAAATAATCTCCCCTCATCTAAGAGATTGATATTCCTCACCCATCAACGAAACTGTCGAGGAGAAAATTACCTACACACAGCCAGCAAAAGAGTAATAGATTGCTGTATTATTCATCAAATAGGGACGTTAATAATTGGGCATAATGAGCGCATGAAACAATCTCTTAATCTAGGAAAAAGAAATACTCAACAATTGGTCAATATTCCTCATTATAGATTAATAAAAATGTTAACCTATAAAGCTCAATTAAAAGGAATAAAAGTCATAATAACCGAAGAATCCTCTACCTCACAATCGAGTGCCTTAGATAGGGATGAGTTACCTAAATATGGTTATTAAAAACTGATTATTTATTCTCCGTTTTGCATGAGTGCCTCTTGCATGAGTGCCTGTCCTGATATGTAGCCTATACTCAAAGGATTTAGTATGAGTTAACTAAATATGGTGAAGAAAAACCATTATTTAAGGGAAAAAGGTTAGCTAGGGGACTTGATAAAATGGGAACAAATCAGTTGTTAAATGCCGATGTCAATGGGGCATTTAACATCATTAGAAAAGTAATTCCTGATGTCATTGACCAGGGAATAAAGGGTTTGCCGTTTAACCCGCTCCGTGCTTGACCCACTACGAATGAATAAGCTTTCAGACTTTTAAGTAAGGCTTGCTGAATAATGGTAAAACCCTTTTAAAATAAGGCTTTTGACCTGTTAAAATCCGATGTTAGTGCTGCGAAAATAGGATTGGAACCTTCAAAAACCTGCCATTATCCTTATTATAGTACATACACTGGTACAAAGAAAGAGGGTAACAAAGCCTGAAACGACCGGCTACTAGACCTCCTGCAAAAGTCTTATTCAGCTACTTGATGATAGCCTAAAGCAAGTTCATAGTTGTAAATGCCAGCGATTAAATTAAATCTCAGACCAAAACGCCGTCTCCGATTCCTATATCTTGATGATAAAATTCTAA